>DASVED010000425.1:0-9686 GCA_036380775.1 Actinomycetes bacterium | reverse complement strand
GACCATCCGCTCCACCCGCCACGGCACCACCTGCGCGCCCGCCAGCGCGACGAGCGCCACGTTCTCCCGGAGGGTGCGGACGGCCCGCGGGTCGGACTCGACGAGCAGGCAGTGCGCCGCGCCGCGGCTGAGCGCCTCGATGCCCACCGCGCCCGACCCCGCGTACAGGTCCACGACCCGGCGCCCGGCGAGGGATCCGATCTCCGACTCCAGGGTCGAGAACAGTGCCTCCCGGGTGCGGTCGGCGGTCGGCCGGGTCCCTCGCCCGGGCGGGACGGCCAGGCGGCGCCCCCGGGCCGCACCGGCGACCACTCGCGTCATGGCGTACCTCCCGGGGCGGCCCGGGCCGCAGCCCGGTCCGCCCATGGGCCGGTGACTGTCAGCGCGTGATGGTGACCTCTCTGCTGTCGGTCATGGTGCCGCAGAACGAGAAGCCGCAGGTGAACAGGTCGGCGCGCCCGACGGCGGTCCCCTTCTTGAAGACCCGTCCGTCCGCCGTGACGACCACGGTCGTCTCCTCCTCCTCGCCGGTGCACTCGACCTCGCGACCACCCGACGCCGAGATCGTCTCGCTGCCAGATCGCTGGGTCAGGAAGACGCTGAGGCTCGCGTCCTGGCCGGCGGGGCAGCGGTAGGTGACGGTGACCGCGACCCCGGCGCCGCGCGCGACGAGCGCCGCCGGCGACTGAACCTCGACCGAGGTCGAGCCGGTCGGCGGTGACTGGAACGCGACCGCGGCCGACGCCGGGACCAGCGCAGCGACAGCACCACCTGCCAGCAACGCCAGCACGGCGGGGTGCCTAGCTCGGAGAGATCTCATGACGCAACCCTCTCTGTGGTTCCTTGCCGCTCCCGGCTGCCGCGACGAGCGCCACGACGGTGAGCGGGACGACTGGTATGTGCCAGACGAAGTCGAGGCCGCCGTGCACGGCGGCCGCCGCGAGAGCCGCCGCGGCGCCGGCAAGCAGCGCCCCCCGGTGACCGGCGCGGCGCGCGCGGTGCAGCCCGTCGGCCAGCGCAACGACCAGCACGGCCAGGAGGAGCAGCCCGACGGCGCCGAGGTCGAGCAGCACCTGGACGTACTCGTCGTGCACGTATCTGATGGCCATGCCCGGCTGCCCGACCGCACTCACGTCCACCGACCCGTGACCGGGCCCGATCCCCACGACAGGCTGATCAGCTAGCAGCCGGATCGCGGCCCGGTGCGCTGCCACCCGGGTCGAGGAGCCGGCGTCGAGCCGCTGGCGAACGGTCTCGGGGTCCACCACCAGCGCCGACGCGAGCGCGGCTGCGGCGAGCGCGGCCGCCAACCCGGCGAGGGCGAATGTGGCCGGCAGCCTGTCAGTCCGACGTCCCACGGCGGCGGCCAGCACCACGCCGCCAGCCGCGGCGGCCAGCGCCGGCCAACGGCCAGGCGCGGCCGTCAACGGCATCGAGGGCAACAGTCCGGCCAGGACGACGGCTGTGCCGAGCACCGGCGCGACCGCAGCGCGCGCCAGGGGCCGCCAGCCGAGGAGGACAGCCAGCACCACGAGGCCGACGGCCAGCGAGAGAGCGCCTGCCCTGCTGAGCGTCGCCGCCAGGCCAGCAAGCAGCGCGGTCGTGGTCAGGACGAGGCCGAGGTCGGCCCGCTCCTCACTGAGCCTGGCAAGGGCGAGCAGCAGCAACGGTGTGAGCACGGCAGCGGCGGCGTTCGGATACGTCAGCGTCGAGCCGGCCCGCCACATGCCGTCCTGGGTCACCGCCAGCGGCGCGAGGTGCCACACGACACCGACCCAGCCGGCGAGCGCGACGAGGACGCCGAGCCCGAGCAGCCCCTGCACGACGATCTCGCGCGCCTCGTCGGGCGCGGTGCTGACCACGACCAGGACGACGGCGACCGCCACGAGCAGGCCCCCCATGCCGCTGCCCGACAGCGGGTCCGCCGTGACGGCTCCTCGGGCGACGGCCCACGCCGCCATGGCCAGGACGGCCAGTACCGGTGCCCGAGGGACGCGGGCGAGCCGGTCCGGTGCGGCCATCGCCACCAGCACGAGAGCAGCCGGGAGCGAGAGCAGCAGCGGGAGCCGTCCGGCGGTGTAGTAGCCACCCTGTGCCAGCGTCGCCGCGGCGAGCCCGGACACCAGCACCGTCGCCCCCGCGACGGCCGTCCGCGCGTGCTGGGACCCCACTGGCGGCGACGTCGTCTCCGACGCCAGAACCCCCGGAGCCGCCATGGGATCCCCCCTCCACCAGCACGCCGCGCCCCCCGGCGGTCACCGGTCTCCCTGACCAGCGACGGACCCAAGGACTCTCCAGGAGGGCGAAGGGTTCGGCTCAGGCCTTCTCGAGGTAGTCGGACCGCTCGTCGGCGAGCAGCGCGTCGACGGCGTGCCGGAGCTCGGCGTTGGCGAAGAGGTGCGGGTCCCGGTCGACCAGAGCCGTGGCGTCCTCGCGGGCAGCCACGATGACCGGCTCGTCCCGGAGCACGGAGAGCAGCCGGAGGCTGGACCGCCGGCCGGACTGGGTGGCGCCGAGGACGTCGCCCTCACGGCGGGTCTCCAGGTCGACGCGGGACAGCTCGAAACCGTCCTGGGTGGCCGCGACGGCGGCGAGACGGTCGCGCGCCGGCGTACCGGCCTCGGTGTCCGTGACGAGCAGGCACAGCCCAGGCGCCTCCCCACGGCCGACCCGGCCGCGCAGCTGGTGGAGCTGGGAGACGCCGAACCGGTCGGCGTCGAGGACCACCATCGCGGTGGCGTTGGGCACGTCGACGCCGACCTCGATGACGGTCGTCGCCACCAGCACGTCCACCGCGCCGGAGGCGAACCTGCTCATCACGTCGTCCTTCGCCTCCGAGGGCATCCGCCCGTGGAGCATCTCGACTCGCAGACCGGCCAACGGTCCCTCGATCAGCGAGGGCGCCACCTCCAGGACGGCGACGGCCGGTCGCAACGCGGGCTCGGTCTCCGGGTCGGGCACGACCTGCAGGTCCGGCCCGTCAGCGGGTTCTTCGCCGTCGGCGTCCGACCCGTCGACCTGGCCGATCCGGGGGCACACGACGTAGGCCTGGTGCCCGGCCGCCACCTCCTCGCGGATGCGCTCCCACGCCCGGTCGAGGAAGTGCGGCTTCTCCCCCACCGGCACGAGGTGCGAGGTGATAGGCGTGCGCCCGGCCGGAAGCTCGGTCAGGGTCGAGACGTCGAGGTCGCCGAAGACGGTCATGGCCACCGTCCGTGGGATCGGCGTGGCCGTCATCACCAGGACGTGCGGCGGGACCGTGGCCTTGGCCCGCAGCGCGTCGCGCTGCTCCACGCCGAACCGGTGCTGCTCGTCGACGACGACCAGCCCGAGGTCGAAGAAGTCGACCGCGTCCTGGATGAGGGCGTGGGTGCCTATCACGATGCCGGCCTCCCCCGATGCCACGTCGAGCAGCGAGCGGCGCCGCGCGGCCGTGCTCTGCGACCCGGTCAGCAGCACGACGCGGGTGCCCTCCTCCGACCCACCGAGCAGGCCGCGCTCGGCCAGCGGTCCGAGCATCGCGGTGACCGAGCGGTGGTGCTGCTGCGCGAGCACCTCGGTGGGCGCGAGCAGGGCGGCCTGGCCACCGCTGTCGACGACGGTCAGCATCGCCCGGAGGGCGACAACCGTCTTCCCGGAGCCCACCTCGCCCTGGAGCAGCCGGTGCATCGGGCGGGTGCGCGCCAGGTCGGCGGCGATCTCGCCGGCAACCTCGTGCTGGCCGTCGGTGAGCCGGAACGGCAGCCGCGCGTCGAAGGCCGAGACCAGCCCGTCGTCGGCCGGGACGCGGGGGGTGGCCGGCAGCCCGGCGGCCTCGGCGCGGCGGCGGGCCAGCACGACCTGGAGCAGGAAGGCCTCGTCGAAGCGCAGCCGCTGCTGGGCCCGCCGGACGTCGGACCGGTCGCCCGGCCGGTGGACGAGCCGCAACGCCGCACTGAGCGGCAGCAGCCCGCGGTGCTCCCGCACGGCGTCGGGCAACGGGTCCGGCACGGCGTCGACGAGGTCCAGCACCGTCGCGATGCTCTTCTCGACCTGCCAGGAGGCGAGCTTCGCCGACGCCGGGTAGACCGGCTGCAGAGCGCCGGCGAACGAGTCGGCGTCACCGACGTGAACCTCGGGGTTGGTCAGCGACCGCCGTCCGCGGAAGACCTCCACCTTGCCGGCGAAGAGCGCCTCGGTGCCGGCCGGGAGCCGGTCGGCGAGCCAGTGCTTGTTGAAGAACGTGAGGGTCAGCTTGCTCCGGCCGTCCGTGACCACCACGTCGAGCTTGTGCAGCTTGGGCCGGATCCGATGACCGCTCGCGGACACCACGGTCGCCTGGATGGTGACCTGCTCGCCCGGTCGGAGGCTGGAGAGGTCGGTCAGCTCGCCCCGCTCGTAGTAGCGACGCGGGTAGTGGCGGAGCAGGTCCTCCACGGTGTGGACGCCGAGCCGGGCACCGAGCTCCTTGGCCGTGCGGTCGCCGACGACCGAGCGCACCGGGGCGGTCAGCTCGACCACGTCACTCCACCCCGAGCAGCAGCGGGTAGCGCGGCTGGCCCCCGTCGTAGACGACGGTGTCGACCTCGGGCCGGGTCCGGCGCAGGTGGCCGACGACCGCGTCGGCGAGATCCCGGGCGATGGCACCGTCCGCCTGCCCGGTCACCAGCGTGACGAGCTCGCCGCCGCTGCCGAGCATCCGGTCGACCACGGTGCAGGCGACGTCGGAGAGGTCGGCACCGATCACCGCGAAGTCGCCGTCCACGATCCCGAGCACGTCGCCGACGCGGCACACGCCAGCCATCGTCACCGCCTCGCGGGCCGCGACGGTGACCCCGCCGTGGCGGCAGTGCCCGGCCGCCGCAGTCATCGCCACCACGTCGTCCTCGAATCGCCGGTCGGCGTCGTGCACGGCCAGTGCCGCGATCGCCTGCACGCTCGCCCGGGTGGGGATGACCGCGACCCGAAGGCCCTCGTCGCGTGCCTTGCCGGCGGCCGCCTCCGCGACGGCCAGGCTGTCGGCGTCGTTGGGCAGCACGACCAGGTCCCTGGCCCGGGCCGCCCGCAGCCCGGCCAGCAGCTCCGCCGTGGAGGCACGCCGGCCGGGGCCGCCCCGCACGACGGTGGCGCCGGCCGCCTCGAAGAGCGCGCCGAGCCCGTCGCCGGCCACCACCGAGACGACGCCGCGGCTGTCGTCGGCGAGGCGACCGACGGCCGACCGCGCGGCGTCCGCGAAGTGCGTCACCCGGATCCGGTACGGCCGGCCGGCTTCCACACCCGCCTCGACGGCGGCGCCGACGTCGTCGACGTGCACGTGGACGTTCCACGTGGGCTCCGAGCCCACGACGACCAGGGAGTCGCCGAGAGGGGCCAGCCTCGCCCGCAACGCCGGCACCGCGTCGCCGGGGGCGTCGAGCAGGAACATCACCTCGTACGCGGGACCCGGCCACTCATCGCCGGCACCCTCCGGTTCGGCGCCGCCCGCGTCCCGGCCCGTCGCCTGCACGTGCACCTCGACCGGCTCGGGGACCGCACCGGTCACCACCGAGACCAGGGCGTCCATCAGGACGCAGACGCCCCGGCCGCCGGCATCGACGACCCCTGCCCGGCGCAGCGTCTCGAGCTGCTCGGGGGTGCGGGCCAGCGCGACGCGCGCACCGGCCGCCGCACGGGTCACCACGCCCGCCAGCCCGTCCGCAGCACCGTCGGCCACCTGGGCGGCACGGGCGGCCTCCCGGGCCACGGTGAGCATCGTCCCCTCGACGGGCTGGGCCACCGCGGCGTAGGCCGCGTCCGCGGCCAGGGTCAGAGCCCGGGCCACGCCGTCGGGCCCCACCGGGCCGGCCTCGTCCGCCACGGCATCGGCGAGGCCGCGGACCATCTGGCTCAGGATGACCCCGGAGTTGCCCCGGGCACCGAGCAGTGCACCGTGGGCGAGCGCGGCGAGGACCTCGCCGGGCGTCGCACCGGCCGAGAGGTCAGCGTCGCTCAGGGCATCGACCGCTGCCGCGACCGTGAGGTGCAGGTTGGTCCCCGTGTCGCCGTCAGGCACCGGGTAGACGTTGAGCTCGTCGATCTCCTCCCGGGCCTCCCCGAGCGCGTCGCGGCCGGTCCGGGCCCACCGCTCGACGGCTTCCGCGTCCAGCGCCCGCAGCGGGGCGGGCGGGGCGGTGGGGGCCGCGGGGCTCATGCTGGGTCTCCGTGGTGGTCGCTGCTGGCGGGCCGGTGTGGCCGCAGGCTAGTCGCAGGGCCGGACGCCGACCCGGCTCGGTTGGCGTCCCGGCGCGCCGGTCGGTTACCCTTCTGCGGTTGCCCGGGGCAGTGTGAGCACGGCTCGGGTCGCCCTCAACCGTCCCACCACTCTTGGAGATCACCCGTGGCTGCCACCTGCGATGTCTGCGGCAAGGGTCCGGGCTTCGGGCACAGCATCTCGCACTCGCACCGGCGCACCAAGCGCCGCTTCAACCCGAACATCCAGACCGTGCGCGCGATGGTGGGTAAGACCCCCAAGCGGCTCAACGTCTGCACCTCCTGCCTGAAGGCTGGCAAGGTCAGCCGCTAGACCTCACGGCATCCGACGGCCGGCTTCCTCGACACGAGGGGCCGGCCGTCGTCGTCGGTCGGACGGTCTAGAACGACCGCCAGCCGCCGGATCCCTGCCATGCGGTGCCGTCCACGACGACGCCCTCACCGGCGTCGACCCGGCCGATGACGCTCCACGCCATCGGCAGGTCGACGTCCGCGGGGAAGGTGGCGACGAGGGCATGGTCCTCGCCGCCGGTGAGCAGCCACTGCATCGGGTCTGCGTTGAGCGCCCTGGCCGTGTCCTGGAACTCCTGGGGCACGTGGAAGGCGCCGGACTCGACGCGCACGCAGACCCCGCTGGCCCGGGCCAGGTGACCGAGGTCGGAGACCAGGCCGTCGCTGACGTCGACCATCGCGGTGGCACCGAGTGCGGCAGCACGCGGTCCCTCGTCGTACGGCGGTACCGGCCGGCGGTGGGCGTCGGTGAGGGCCCGCGGGGAGCGGAAGCCGCGGGAGAGCACCGCGAAGCCCGCGGCAGACCACCCGAGCCGGCCGGCGACGGCCACCAGGTCACCGGGCCGGGCGCCGGCACGGGTCAGAGGGTCGCGGTCCTGCAGGTCGCCCAGCGCGGTCACGCTCACAGTGATGGCGTCCGCTCGCACCACGTCGCCGCCGGCGACCGCGGCGCCGGCGCGTTCCGCCTCCTGGCCGAGGCCGTCGGCGAGGTCCATCGCCCATTGCACGTCGAGGTCCGGCGGGACAGCGAGCCCGACGAGGAGGGCCGTCGGCACCGCGCCCATCGCCGCGACGTCGGCGAGGCTGGCCGCTGCCGCGCGCACCCCCACGTCGACGCCGCTCGACCAGTCGCGCTTGAAGTGACGACCCTCGACGAGCACGTCGACCGTGGCGACGACCCTTCCGTCCGGTGCGGCGACGACAGCGGCGTCGTCACCCGGGCCGAGCAGCAGCGCGTCGGTGCTGCCGAGCCGAGCGGTGACCGCCTCGATGAGGCCGAGCTCACCGAGCTCGCCGACGGTGCCGCGCGTTGTGCTGCCGGACATCGCCACGTCCCTTTCCGGTAGGTTCGCTCGCGAGCGACGCCCCACGGCGGCGCACGCGACCGCCAGACTCTACGTAAGGAAGGGGCCCTCGATGGTCGTCCAGGCCTACATCCTGATCCAGACCGAGGTCGGCAAGGCCGCGCAGGTGGCTCGCGAGATCGCGGACGTCAAAGGCGTCACCATGGCAGAGGACGTCACCGGCCCGTACGACGTGATCGTCCGCGCCGAGGCCCGCAACGTCGACGAGCTGGGCAAGCTCGTCGTCGCCAAGGTCCAGGCCGTGGACGGCATCACTCGCACCCTTACCTGCCCGGTCGTCCACCTCTGACGCTGCGCGTCGTCGCCGCGGTCGCGCTCGGCAGCGTGCTGGCCGTGCTGGCCGGCTGCTCGGCCGACCCCGCTGTGCGGGTGTCGCCGCCGACCGGCCCGGGCACGGGCTGCGAGCGCCTGCACCATGCCCTTCCCGGTTCGCTGGACGGCGCCGGCTCGCGCGACGTGACCCCGTCGTCCACCCGCACGGCTGCCTGGGGCGACCCAGCCGTGGTGCTCCGCTGCGGGGTCACCCGGCCGGCCGGGCTCACCGGCTCGGAGGTCGTCGAGGTCGAGCGCGTCGAGTGGCTGGTGGCCGAGGGCGGGCGAGCGTACGTCTTCACGACCACCGGCAGAACGACGTACGTCCAGCTGCGCGTCCCGCGGTCCACACCGCGCGACCGCGCCACGGCCCCGCTCGTCGACCTGGCGCCCGCGGTGCGGCGCTCGATCCGACGGGTCTGACGCGGGTCAGCGGAGGCCGGCGGGCTTGGCCAGCGCGGTCTGCACCAGCCGGTCGACCAGTGCCGGGTAGTCCAGCCCCGTCGCGGCCCACATCAGCGGGAACATCGAGACGGGCGTGAAGCCCGGCATGGTGTTCACCTCGTTCACCAGCACAGAGCCGTCGTCCCCGACGAAGAAGTCGACGCGGGCAAGGCCCTCGCAGGCCAGCGCGTCGAACGCCCGGCAGGCCGTGTCGCGAACGTGTTGCGCCACGTCGTCGGGGAGGTCGGCAGGGACCACCAGATCGGTGCCCTCGCCGGGGAGGTACTTCGCGGCGAAGTCGTAGAACTCGTGCGCGCCCCCGACGACGACCTCTCCCGGGACGCTGGCCTCCGGTGGTCCCCCGTCAAGACCTTCCAGCACGCCACACTCGATCTCCCGTCCGAGCACGGCAGCCTCGACCACCACCCGTGGGTCGTGCGACCGCGCGACCTCGATCGCGTCGTCGAGCTCCTCGGGCGCCGCCACCTTGGTGATCCCGACGCTGGACCCGGCACGGGCCGGCTTGACGAACACCGGGAAGCCGAGGGCGCTGACCGTCTCGCGCACAGCCGCCGGATCCCGTTGCCACTGGCGCGGGGTCACCACGGCGTACGGGCCGACCGGCAGCCCGGCTCCCTGCAGAAGGGCCTTCATGTGGCCCTTGTCCATGGCGGCCGCGCTGGCGAAGACACCCGACCCGACGTAGGGCACCCCCGCCAGTTCGAGCAGGCCCTGCAGGGTCCCGTCCTCGCCGTAGGGGCCGTGCAGCAGCGGCAGGACGACATCGACCTCGCCGAGCTCGCGGGGCACCTTGCCGGGCTCGTGCACGGCCAGACCGCGCTGGGTCGGGTCCCCCGAGAGCACGACGGCGCTGGCCGAGTCCTCGACCTCAGGCAACCGGTCGCCGCTGATCGCGAGTCGGTCCTGCTCGTCGGCGGCCAGCACCCACCGGCCCTCCCGCGAGATGCCCACGGGGACCACGTCATAGCGCACCCGGTCGACCGCCGCGAGGACGCTGCCGGCCGAGACGCAGGAGACACCATGCTCGGTGCTTCGTCCGCCGAAGACGACGGCGAGACGGATGCGGCGGGGAGCTTCACTCGGACCGGTCATCGCGGCCGACCCTACCGACGGCCCACCGGACCGGGATACTCGCTGCCATGACCGTCGCCGGGCAGCCCGACCCACCGTCCCGCACTCGGCTCTCCCCTGCCACGGTCGCCGTCTCGGCGGGCCGGCCGCCCCGGCAGCCCGACGGGCCGCTGAACCCGCCCCTGGTGATGGCGTCGACCTACCACGCCGGCGGCGAGGTCGGTTACGGCAGGT
>DASVED010000424.1:0-10005 GCA_036380775.1 Actinomycetes bacterium | reverse complement strand
CTTGGCGGTCTTGGCGCCCGGAGCCGGGCGCAGGTGATGGACCTTGAGGGTCATGTCAGTCGACCTCCTCGACCGTGACGAGATGCGACACCGTGTTGACCATCCCGCGGATCTCGGGACGGTCCTCTTTGACGACCACGTCGCCGAGCCGCTTGAGGCCCAGGCTGCGCAGTGTGTCGCGCTGGTTCTGCTTGCCGCCGATCTTCGAGCGGACCTGACGGACCTTCAGCCGCTTGCCCATCAGGACCCCACTCCCGCGCGGGCACGCAGCAGGGACGCCGGAGCGACGTCCTCGAGCGGCAGGCCACGGCGGGCAGCCACGGCCTCCGGACGCTCGAGGCCACGCAGGGCAGCGACCGTCGCGTGCACGATGTTGATCGGGTTGGACGAGCCGAGCGACTTCGAGAGCACGTCGTGGATGCCGGCGCACTCGAGTACGGCCCGCACCGGACCACCGGCGATGACGCCGGTACCGGGCGATGCCGGCTTCAGCATCACGACGCCGGCCGCCTTCTCACCCTGGATGGGGTGAGGGATCGTGCCCTGGATGCGCGGAACCTTGAAGAAGTGCTTCTTGGCCTCCTCGACGCCCTTGGCAATCGCGGCCGGCACCTCCTTGGCCTTGCCGTAGCCGACACCGACCGTGCCGTCGCCGTCGCCGACGACGACCAGCGCGGTGAAGCTGAATCGCCGGCCACCCTTGACGACCTTGGCGACACGGTTGATCGCGACGACACGCTCGACGAACGCGGTCTTCTCGGCGGGGCCGCCGCCGTCTCGACGGTCTCGGCCACCACGGCGGCCGCCGGCCTCGCTGCCGCCACCGGCAGCGCCTCGGCGCTGGGGTCCGGGCATCAGTTGTCCCTCATCTCGTTGCAGGCATTCATGCACGTAGCGGTCGTCCCGTTGGTCACAGCGACAGCCCCGCCTCTCGGGCGCCGTCGGCGATGGCGGCGACCCTGCCGTGGTAGCGGTTGCCGCCCCGGTCGAAGACGACCGACTCGACGCCGGCGTCCTTCGCCCGGCGCGCGACGAGCTCGCCGACCTTGCGCGCCTTGGCGGTCTTGTCACCGTCGTGACCGCGCAGGTCGGCCTCCATCGTCGAGGCCGACACCAGGGTGCGACCCTCGACGTCGTCGACGACCTGGACGAAGACGTGCCGGCTGGACCGCGTGACCACCAGGCGCGGGCGCGCGGTGGTCCCGGTGACCTTCTTGCGCACGCGCAGATGGCGGCGGGACCGGGCGACGTTCTTGTCGCCGCGGCGGATCCTGACTGCCAGTCCCATCGTCACTTACCAGCCTTTCCGGCCTTGCGGCGGATCTGCTCACCCTGGTAACGCACACCCTTGCCCTTGTACGGGTCGGGCTTGCGCAGCTTGCGGATCTTGGCGGCGACCTCGCCGACCTTCTGCTTGTCCACGCCGGACACCGAGAACCGGGTCGGCGACTCGACGGTGAAGGTGATGCCCTCGGGTGCCTTGACCAGCACGGTGTGGGAGAAGCCGAGGGAGAACTCGAGGTCGCTGCCCTTGGCCACGACGCGGTAGCCGGTGCCGACGATCTCGAGCACCTTGGTGTAGCCGTCCGTCACGCCGAGGACCATGTTGGCGACGAGCGTGCGCGAGAGCCCGTGCAGTGCACGGTTCGCCCGCTCGTCGTTGGGACGGGTCACCTGGAGCGTGCCGTCCTCCGCGCGGGTGATCTCGATCGGTTCCGCCACGGTGTGCTGCAGCGAGCCCTTGGGGCCCTTCACCGTGACGGCACGGCCGTCGATGTCCACGTCCACGCCCGAGGGCACGGGGATGGGAAGTCGTCCGATTCGCGACATGTCAGCTGCCCCTTACCAGACGTAGGCGAGGACTTCCCCACCCACGCCCTTCTTGCCGGCCTGACGGTCGGTGAGCAGCCCGGAGGACGTGGAGATGATCGCCACGCCCAGGCCACCGAGGACCCTCGGCAGGTTGGTCGACTTGGCGTAGACCCGCAGGCCGGGCTTGGAGATCCGCTTGATCCCGGCGATCGAGCGCTCCCGGTTGGGGCCGTACTTCAGCTCGAGCACGAGGGTCTTGCCGACCTCGTCCTCGGTCGGCTCGTCGACGTGCCAGCCGGCGATGTAGCCCTCCTGCTGGAGGATCTCGGCGACGTGCGTCTTGAGCTTGGAGTGGGGCATGGCCACGGTGTCGTGGTACGCCGTGTTCGCGTTGCGCAGACGGGTCAGCATGTCTGCGATCGGGTCGGTCATCGTCATAGCTGCGTTTGCCGCTTTCTCGCCGGGGTTTCCGTCAGCCCCTGGGGGCCGGCGGACCTACGGCGTTCTTGGAAGGTCGTCGACGGACGGGTGGAATTACCAGCTGCTCTTGGTGATGCCGGGGAGCTCGCCGGCGTGGGCCATCTCCCGGAAGCAGATCCGGCAGAGGCCGAACTTGCGGTAGACCGAGTGCGGCCGCCCGCACCGCTGGCAACGGGTGTACCCGCGCACCTTGAACTTTGGCTTGCGCGCGGCCTTGTTGACGAGAGCTGTCTTGGCCACGATCAGGCCTCCTGGATTGCGATAGCGATCATGATGCTTGGAAGGGGAATCCGAGTTGGCGCAGCAGGGCGCGTCCCTCGTCGTCGGTCTTGGCGGTCGTCACGACCGTGATGTCCATGCCGCGGACCCGGTCGATCCGGTCCTGGTCGATCTCGTGGAACATGGACTGCTCGTTGAGGCCGAAGGTGTAGTTGCCACTGCCGTCGAACTGCCGCGGCGAGAGGCCGCGGAAGTCACGGATGCGGGGAAGGGCCAGCGAGAGCAGCCGGTCCAGGAACTCCCACATCCGGTCGCCCCGCAGCGTCACGTGAGCGCCGATCGGCATACCCTCGCGCAGCTTGAACTGCGCAATGGACTTGCGGGCCTTGGTGACCTGCGGCTTCTGGCCGGTGATGGTGGCCAGGTCCTTGATGGCACCGTCGATCAGCTTGGAGTCCTTCGCCGCGTCACCGACACCCATGTTGACCACGATCTTGGTCAGGCCGGGCACCTGCATCACGTTGGCGAAGGAGAACTCCTCGCGCAGCGCCGCGACGATCTCCTCGCGGTAGCGCGCCTTCAGCCGCGGCATCTCGCGGGGAGCCGTCTCGGCCCTCTCGTCTGTCGTTGTGCTCATCAGATGTCCTCACCGGTCCGCTTGGCGTAACGGACGCGCACGGTCTTCTCGCGACCGTCTCGCTCGACCTTCTCGACGCGGTAGCCGACTCGGCTGCCGACCTTCTTGCCGTCGACCTCCACGAGCAGCATCACGTTGCTGACGTGGATCGACGCCTCCTGGGTGACGATGCCGCCGGTCTTGGCGCCACGGGTCGACTGGCCGACCTTGGTGTGCTTCTTGATCCGGTTGACGCCCTCGACCAGCACGCGGTTCGCCTCTGGGTAGGCCTCGATCACCTTGCCCGTGACGCCCTTGTCCTTGCCGGAGACCACGATGACGCGGTCGCCCTTCTTGATCTTCATTCCCATGGTCAGAGCACCTCCGGGGCCAGCGAGATGATCCGCATGAAGCGCTTGTCGCGCAGCTCGCGGCCCACCGGGCCGAAGATGCGCGTGCCCCGCGGGTCGCCGCCGTCGCGGATGAGGACGGCGGCGTTCTCGTCGAAGCGGATGTAGGAACCGTCGGGGCGGCGGCGCTCCTTGGCCGTGCGCACGATGACTGCCTTGACGACCTCGCCCTTCTTGACGTTCCCGCCCGGGATGGCGTCCTTGACGGTCGCCACGATGACGTCGCCGATGCCGGCGTAGCGCCGCCCGGAACCGCCGAGCACGCGGATGCACAACAGCTCCTTGGCACCCGTGTTGTCGGCGACTCGGAGTCGCGACTCCTGCTGGATCACTTCATTCTCCTGATCGTCGCGCCGGTTCTCTCGTCGAGCCTGGCGGAACGGACATGTTCGCTTCGTCGAGGGCTGGTCGCCCTCAGCGGACCTCCGGCTGGAGGCCCGTTACTTGGCCTTCTCGATCACCTGGACCACACGCCAGCGCTTGGTCGCCGACAGCGGTCGGGTCTCCATGAGCAGGACGCGGTCCCCCACGCCGCACGCGTTCTCCTCGTCGTGCGCCTTGAGGTTGCTCGTACGGCGGATGACCTTGCCGTACAGCGCGTGCTTGACCCGGTCCTCGACGACGACCACAACGGTCTTGTCCATCTTGTCGCTGACGACGAGGCCCTCACGCGTCTTGCGGAAGCCCCGTGCGGACGCGGTGCTGGCGGTCTCTGTGCTACTGCTCATCTCTGCTGCCTTCTCGCTCATGCCGGCACCTCGCCGTCGGTCTCGACGGTGCTGATGCCGAGCTCGCGCTCGCGCATGATCGTGTAGATCCGGGCGATCTCCTTGCGGACGGCGTTGAGCCGGCCGTGGCTCTCGAGCTGACCGGTCGCCGCCTGGAAGCGGAGGTTGAACAGCTCCTCCTTGGCCTCCCGCAGCTTGGTGGCGATCTCGTCGTCCTCCAGCGAACGCAGGGGGGCCACGAGCTTGTTCTGCACGCTGCTCACTTAGACCTCCTCGCGCCGGACGAACCGGCACTTCATCGGGAGCTTGTGCATCGCCCGACGCATCGCCTCGCGGGCGATGGGCTCGGGAACGCCCGAGAGCTCGAACATGACCCGACCCGGCTTCACGTTGGCGATCCACCACTCGGGCGAGCCCTTGCCGGAGCCCATCCGCGTCTCGGCCGGCTTCTTCGTGAGCGGGCGGTCGGGGTAGATGTTGATCCAGACCTTGCCACCACGCTTGATGTGACGGGTCATCGCGATACGCGCCGACTCGATCTGCCGGTTGGTGACGTAGGCGGGCTCGATGGCCTGGATGCCGTAGTCGCCGAAGGAGATCGTCGTCCCGCCCTTCGCAGCGCCCGAGCGACCCGGGTGGTGCTGCTTGCGGTGCTTGACCCTGCGGGGGATCAGCATGCTCAGGCCTCCGTTCCGGTGGTCGTCTCGGCGGGCACCGGCGCCTCGGCCGCGACCGGGGTCTCGGTCGGGTCGCTGCCCGGCTCGTCACGCCGGGTCGGACGCGCTGCGCGCACGGGGCGCTGTCGCTGGGCCATCCGCGCCGCGGCCTGGGCGGCGTCGCGCTCGGCCTTGGTGGCCGAGGCGTCACCCTTGTAGATCCAGACCTTGACCCCGATGCGCCCGAACGTCGTGCGCGCCTCGTAGAAGCCGTAGTCGATGTTGGCCCGCAGCGTGTGCAGCGGGACCCGGCCCTCGCGGTAGAACTCCGAGCGCGACATCTCCGCGCCGCCGAGGCGGCCGGAGCACTGCACCCGGATGCCCTTGGCGCCGGCCTTCATCGTCGTCTGCATCGACTTGCGCATGGCGCGGCGGAACGAGACCCGGCTGGACAGCTGCTCGGCCACGCCCTGCGCGACGAGCTGCGCGTCGACCTCGGGGTTCTTCACCTCGAGGATGTTGAGCTGCACCTGCTTGCCGGTCAGCTTCTCGAGGTCGCCGCGGATGCGGTCGGCCTCCGCGCCGCGACGACCGATGACGATCCCCGGCCGAGCGGTGTGGATGTCGACGCGGACCCGGTCCCGGGTGCGCTCGATCTCGACGCGGGAGATACCGGCCCGCTCCATGCCCTTGGACATGAGGCGGCGGATCGCCACGTCCTCCTTGACGTAGTCGCTGTACCGCTGTCCCGACTTGGTGCTGTCGGCGAACCACCTGCTCTTGTGGTCCGTCGAGATGCCCAGGCGGAACCCGTGGGGGTTGACTTTCTGGCCCACTATCGGGTCCTCCTCTTCGGGGTGGTGGTCTTCTTCTCGCTCGTCCCGCTCTTGGACGCGGCCTGGTCCTCAGGTCGCGGGGCGACGACCACCGTGATGTGGCTGGTGCGCTTGCGGACGCGGTAGGCCCGGCCCTGCGCGCGCGGCCGGAACCGCTTGAGGGTGGGTCCCTCGTCGACGTAGGCCTCCCGGATCACCAGGTCCTCGACGTCGAAGCGCCGGCTGTCCCGCTCGGCGGTGAACCGGGCGTTGGCCACGGCGCTCGCGAGCACCTTGTAGACCGGCTCGCTGGCAGCCTGGGGAGCGAAGCGCAGGACTGCGAGCGCCTCCTCGGCCGGCATGCCGCGGACCAGGTCGACGACCCGACGCGCCTTCATCGGCGTGACGCGGACGTAGCGAGCCTGCGCGCGGGAGAACAGGTCGGCCTCGACCGTCGTGCCAGTGCTGTTGTCAGCCACGGCGCGCCCTCCTGTCGTCCTTCACGTGCCCGCGGAACGTGCGCGTGGGGGCGAACTCGCCGAGCTTGTGGCCCACCATCGCCTCCGTGACGAACACCGGGACGTGCTTCCGGCCGTCGTGCACCGCGATGGTGTGACCGAGCATGGCCGGCACGATCATGGACCGCCTGGACCACGTCTTGATGACGTTCTTAGTGCCCTTGTCGTTCTGGGCGTCCACCTTCTTGATGAGGTGGTCGTCCACGAAGGGACCCTTCTTCAGGGAACGCGGCATGGTTCCAGATCTCCGATCAGCGCTTCTTGCCGGTCTTGCGGCGGCGGACGATCATCGCGTTGCTGGCCTTGTTGGGCCGACGAGTTCGTCCTTCGGGCTTGCCGTTGGGGTTCACCGGGTGACGTCCACCGGACGTCTTGCCCTCACCACCACCGTGCGGGTGGTCGACCGGGTTCATGGCGACACCGCGCACGGTCGGGCGCTTGCCCTTCCAGCGCATGCGGCCGGCCTTCCCCCAGTTGATGTTGGACTGCTCGGCGTTGCCGACCTCCCCGACCGTTCCGCGGCAGCGGAGGTCGACGTTGCGGATCTCGCCTGAAGGCATCCGCAGCTGGGCGTACGGGCCGTCCTTGGCCACCAGCTGCACGCTGGCGCCCGCCGAGCGAGCGATCTTGGCGCCGCCACCGGGCCGGAGCTCGATGGCGTGGATGACCGTACCGACGGGGATGTTGCGCAGCGGCAGGTTGTTGCCCGGCTTGATGTCGGCCGACGGGCCGTTCTCGATCCGGTCACCCTGCTTGAGGCGGTTCGGCGCGATGATGTAGCGCTTCTCGCCGTCCGCGTAGTGCAGGAGGGCGATCCGCGCGGTGCGGTTCGGGTCGTACTCGATGTGCGCGACCTTGGCCGGCACCCCGTCCTTGTCGTGGCGACGGAAGTCGATGACACGATAGGCGCGCTTGTGGCCACCCCCCTGGTGGCGAGTGGTGATCCGGCCCGAGTTGTTGCGGCCGCCCTTGTTGTGCAGCGGGCGGACCAACGACTTCTCGGGCTCGGTGCGCGTCACCTCGACGAAGTCGGCGACGCTCGAGCCACGACGGGACGGGGTGGTCGGCTTGTACTTGCGGATGCCCATTAGCTGACCGGCCCTCCACTGTGCTTGATTGCATTGGCGGTCATGAAACCGGACCGCCAAAGATGTCGATGCGGTCGCCCTCGACCACGGTCACGATGGCGCGCTTCGTGGCAGCGCGGCGCCCCCAGCCGGTGCGGGTGCGCTTGCGCTTGCCCTCACGGTTGAGCGTGTTGACACCGCTGACCTTCACGCCGAACACCTGCTCGACCGCGATCTTGATCTCGGTCTTGTTGGCGTCGGGGTGGACCAGGAACGTGTACTTGTTCTCGTCGAGGAGCCCGTAGCTCTTCTCGGAGACGACCGGCGCGAGCAGGACGTCGCGGTGGTCCTTGTGCAGAGAAGACATCAGCGGTCATCTCCCTTCTCGGTCACGCTCTCGCTCTCGGTGGCCACGGCCGACGTCGAGCGCCCCTTGGCCGGACCCGCCAGGAACTCGTCGAGGGCGCCGCGGGTGAAGACGACGTCGTCGGAGACGAGCACGTCGTAGGTGTTGAGCTGGTCGGGCGTGAGCAGGTGAACGGGCTGGGCGTTGCGCAGGCTCTTCCACGTCAGCTCGTCGCTGCGCTGGACCACCACGAGCACGTGCTTGCGCTCTGAGACGCCGGCGAGCGCGGCGACGGCGCTCCGGGTCGACGGCGTCTCGCCGTCGAGGAGACCGGAGACGACGTGGATCCGGCCGTTGCGCGCGCGGTCCGACAGGGCACCGCGGAGGGCCGCGGCCTTCATCTTCTTGGGCGTGCGCTGC
Organism: Actinomycetes bacterium; assembly: GCA_036380775.1. Classification (GTDB taxonomy): domain Bacteria; phylum Actinomycetota; class Actinomycetes; order JACCUZ01; family JACCUZ01; genus DASVED01. The sequence continues at coordinate 1,918 of DASVED010000424.1, read as the reverse complement.
GCGTAGGAGCGCGGGGTCGGGCCGTGCACGACGCCACCACCGGCGAACTGCGGAGCCCGGGTCGAACCCTGACGGGCTCGGCCGGTGCCCTTCTGGCGGTAGGGCTTGCGACCGCCGCCTCGCACCTCGCCGCGGTTCTTGGTGGAGGCGGTCCCCTGGCGGGCAGCAGCCAGCTGGGCGACGACGACCTGGTGGATCAGTGGCACGTTGACCTGGACGTCGAAGACGTCGGCGGGCAGCGTGACGGTCCCGTCAGCCTTGCCCGATGAGTCCCGGACCTCGATCTCGAGGTCCGTCGCCTCGGTCGTGGTGGCGGTCACTGGTCGGCTCCCTTCTCGGCGAGCGTGCCCTTGGCAGCGGTACGGACGAGGACGAGCCCGCCCTTGGGGCCAGGAACGGCACCCTTGATGAGCAGCAGCCCCCGCTCCATGTCGACCGCGTGGACGATGAGGCCCTGGGTGGTCGTGCGCACGTTGCCCATCCGCCCAGCCATCCGCATCCCCCGGAAGACGCGACCAGGGGTGGAGGCACCACCGATGGAGCCAGGCTTGCGGTGGTTCCGGTGCGAGCCGTGCGAGGCCGACACCCCGTGGAACCCGTGGCGCTTCATGACGCCGGCCGTGCCCTTGCCCTTGCTCGTCGCGGTGACGTCGACGCGCTGCCCGGCCTCGAACACCTCGACGGTGATCTCCTGGCCCAGCGTGTACTCCGAGGCGTCGTCGGTCCGCAGCTCCACGAGCGTGCGGCGCGGCGTGACCCCCGCCTTCGCGTAGTGCCCGCTCTCCGGCTTGTTGACCCGGCGCGGGTCGACGGCTCCGAAGCCGAGCTGGACCGCGGAGTAGCCGTCGGTGTCAGCCGAGCGCACCTGCGTGACGACGCAGGGGCCGGCCTGCACGACGGTGACCGGGACCATCCGGTTGTTCTCGTCGAAGACCTGGGTCATGCCGAGCTTCTCGCCCAGCAGGCCCTTCATCTGCTTACCCATGACTAGCGCGTCCCTCGATCTCTAGAGCTCAGAGCTTGATCTCGATGTCGACGCCCGCCGGGAGGTCGAGTCGCATGAGCGAGTCGACCGTCTTCGGCGTGGGGTCGATGATGTCGATGAGCCGCTTGTGCGTGCGCATCTCGAAGTGCTCGCGCGAGTCCTTGTACTTGTGCGGCGAGCGGATAACGCAGTAGACGTTCTTCTCGGTCGGCAGCGGCACCGGGCCGGCGACCTGCGCACCCGTCCGGGTCACCGTGTCGACGATCTTGCGTGCCGACGAGTCGATGACCTCGTGGTCGTAGGCCTTGAGCCTGATGCGGATCTTCTGTCCCGCCATGGCTTCGCTTCGTTCCTTCTCTTGGTACCGCTGCGGCGGGCTGCGGGGCCCGTAGGACGGGTCCCGGAGCCCGGTGGACTCCGACCCCCGAGGTCGGGCGTGTCGCGATCCCACGGACATCGCGGGGGCAGACGCGCTCGATCGGGGACATTTTCGGTGTGGCGGCCGGGCGGGCGACGCGGGGCGTCGCTCCCAGGCGCACGGCGAGGACGGCCGGATCTCGGTGCGAGCCCTCTCGGGGGCCTGCACGTGCCCGGCCGTCCCGCCGAGCAACTCGCCCCAGTATGCCGCACGGGTGCGGCGAGGGCGAATCCGCGCTGGTGTGCTGTTACTTGAGGATCTTCGTGACCCGGCCGGCGCCCACGGTGCGCCCACCCTCGCGGATGGCGAAGCGCAGGCCCTCCTCCATGGCGATCGGCTGGATCAGGTCGACCGTCATCTCGGTGTTGTCGCCGGGCATGACCATCTCGGTGCCCTCGGGCAGCGTGACGACGCCGGTGACGTCCGTGGTGCGGAAGTAGAACTGCGGACGGTAGTTCTGGAAGAACGGCGTGTGCCGGCCACCCTCGTCCTTGGACAGGATGTAGACGTTCGCC
>DASVED010000423.1:0-5946 GCA_036380775.1 Actinomycetes bacterium | reverse complement strand
GACGTCGACACGATCGGCGGACTGGTGCCGCTGCAGGGTGTCGTCGCCGCGGCCCGCGACTGCGCGGACATCGCAGACGTGCAAGTCATCGCCTTTCCGCAGGAGGGCATCCTGTGCGACCCCGGTGCGGCGGACCTGATGGCAACGGCGATGACCTCCGGCGCGACGGTCGTCGGCGGCATGCCGCACTGGGAGAGTGGCGCGGCCGACCAGCGTGAGCACGTGCGAATCTGCTTCGCTCTCGCCCAGCTCCACGATGCCGACGTGGACATGCACGTCGACGAGACTGACGACGGGTCGGTGCGGACCCTGGCGATGGTGGTCGAGGAGACCGAGCGTCGTGGCTGGCAGGGCCGGGTGACCGTCGGCCACGTCTGTGCGCTGGCCGCGGCCGACCACGACTACGCCGACGAGGTCATCGCCGGCTGCGCCCGCGCCGGCATCACCGTCGTCTCCAACCCGGTCACCAACCTGGTCATCCAGGGTCGGGGTGACCGGGGGCTGGTGCGCCGGGGTACGACGCGGGTGCGCGAGCTGATGGCGGCGGGTGTGCCGGTCGCGTTCGGCCAGGACTGCGTCAAGGACGGGTTCTACCCCTACGGCAGGGGCGACCTGCTCGAGGTGGCGTTGGTCTCGGCCCATGCGGCGCACCTCGCGACGGTCGAGGAGCAACACCTCGCGCTGGCGGCGGTGACAACCGTCCCGGCAGCTGCCTGGCGGCTCGGGACGACGTACGGCGTGCAGGCCGGCGCCCGGGCCGACCTGCAGCTGTACGGCGCGTCGAGCTGGCCGGAGGTCCTGCGGCTGCAGGACCCACCGCGGCAGGTCTGGTTCCGCGGCCGCAGCGTGGCGCGCACGACGGTCACGCGTGAGCTCAGGCGCGGTTGACGGCTGAGACCACGGCCTTGAGGGACGCGGTCACGATGTTGGGGTCCACACCGACCCCCCAGAGGATCCGCTCGCCGATCGCACACTCGACGTAGGCGGCCGCCCGCGCGTCACCTCCGGAGGACAGCGCGTGCTCGGCGTAGTCGAGGACCCGCACGTCGTGCCCGATCGAGCGCAGCGCGTCGACGAACGCCGCGATGGGTCCGTTGCCGCGACCAACCAGCGCCTTCTTCACCCCGTCGACGTGGACGCTGACGTCGAGCTGGTCGTCCTCGCCGTCCGCGGACGAGGTGTGGTGGGCGTTGAGCGCGACCGGCGTACGCGGGGAGAGGTACTCGGCCTCGAACACCTCCCACATCTGTGCCGGCGACACCTCGCCTCCCGAGGCGTCGGTGCGTGCCTGGATGACCTGGCTGAACTCGATCTGCAGCCGGCGCGGCAGGTCGAGGTGGTGCTCGGTCTTCATCACGTATGCCACGCCGCCCTTTCCGGACTGCGAGTTGACCCGGATGACGGCTTCGTACGTGCGGCCCACGTCCTTGGGGTCGATCGGCAGGTACGGCACCGCCCAGGTGTGCTCGTCGACCGGCACCCCGGCGGCGGCGGCGTCGCGCTCCATCCAGTCCAGGCCCTTCTTGATGGCGTCCTGGTGCGAGCCGGAGAAGGCGGTGTAGACCAGGTCGCCGCCGTAGGGGTGCCGCTCGTGGACCGGGAGCTGGTTGCAGTACTCGACGGTCCGCCGGATCTCGTCGATGTCGCTGAAGTCGATCTGCGGGTCGATGCCTTGCGAGAACAGGTTCATCCCCAGCGTCACCAGACAGACGTTGCCGGTTCGCTCGCCGTTGCCGAACAGGCAGCCCTCGATGCGGTCGGCGCCCGCCAGGTAGCCCAGCTCGGCGGCTGCGACAGCCGTGCCGCGGTCGTTGTGCGGGTGCAGCGACAGCACCACCGAGTCACGGCGAGAGAGGTTGCGGTGCATCCACTCGATGGAGTCGGCGTAGACGTTCGGCGTCGCCATCTCGACGGTGGCCGGCAGGTTGACGATGGACTTGCGGTCCGGTGTCGGCTGCCACACCTCGTTGACGGCGTTGCAGACCTCGACGGCGAACTCGAGCTCGGTGCCGGTGTAGGACTCCGGCGAGTACTCGAAGAACACGTCAGTGTCCCGAACGGTCTCGGTCAGCTTCTGGCACAGCTTGGCACCCTGAACCGCGATGTCGACGATCCCCTCGCGCGGCAGTCCGAAGACGACTCGGCGTTGGAGCACCGACGTCGAGTTGTACAGGTGGACAATTGCCTGCTTGGCGCCACGGATCGACTCGAAGGTCCTCTCGATGAGCGCGTCCCTGGCCTGGGTCAGGACCTGGATCACGACGTCGTCCGGGATCAGGTCCTCCTCGACGAGCTGGCGGACGAAGTCGAAGTCGGTCTGGCTCGCCGAGGGGAAGCCGACCTCGATCTCCTTGTAGCCCAGGCGTACCAGCAGCTCGAACATGCGCTTCTTCCGCGCCGGGCTCATCGGGTCGATCAGCGCCTGGTTGCCGTCCCGCAGGTCCACGGCGCACCAGCGCGGCGCCTCGGTGATCGTCCGGGCCGGCCAGGTGCGGTCGGCGAGGCCGACGGGGGTGAACGGCGCGTACCGGTGGATCGGCATGCCGGACGCCTGCTGTGCATTCGGAGGGACGCGGTTCTCGTGCTGGGCTGCGCTCATGAAAGGGCCACTCTCGGGTCTCGCGCGGGCTACGACCGGAACAGGCGAGCACTCCGCGGCGAGGGGACCGGCCTCTAGGAGAGTGCCTCGCCGCGGCAGCCGAGAAGGAGCAGGCCGAGCCGCATGCTGGGCAGCGTACGCCCGGGTGGGGCACCGCGTCTCCATGGTCGCCCGGTCGCGTCCGCATCCTGGACCCGGGGAAACCCGCTGGTCACTCCCCGAGCGAAGCGCCAGGCTGGGCCGGTGACGAACGACGTGGTGCAGATCGAGCAGGTCGACGTCCACGACGAGGCGGGCGTCGGTGCGCACCACGAGGTCCTCTCCGCGGCCTACCACGCGGTGTCCCCCGACCACCCGCTCCCGACCGTGCCCGAAGTCCTCGCGCTGGTCCGCAGCGAGCGCGAGGCCGTTCGCACCGAGCTCTGGCTGATGCGCGTCGACGGCCGACCGGTCGGCACCTACCGGCTCGACCTGCCCCAGCTGGACAACACCGACCTCGTCGAGGTCGAGCTCGGCATCCACCCGCAGCACCAGCATCTCGGGCACGGGCGCCGGCTGTGCGAGCACGTCACGCAGCGATGCCGGGAGCTGCAACGGCACCAGATCGTCGCCGAGGTGTACGAGCCGGCCGACGGCTCGCAGAACCGGGCCATGCGGTTCGCCGAGGCGATCGGTGCCCGGCGGTCCCTCGGGGAGATGCGCAGGGTCCTGGACCTCGCGGTGGTGGACCGTGCGCGGCTGGCAGCCCTGCGCGCGGAGGCGGAGAGCCGGTCCGGGGCCTACCAGCTCGTCGCGTGGACCGGTCCGTGCCCCGACGACCTGGTGGACGGCTACGCCGCCCTCATCGGTCGGATGAGCACCGACGCGCCGATGGGTGACCTCCACATCGAGCCCGAGCACTGGGACGCGGCTCGGGTACGCGAGCGGGACACCCTGATGGCGGCGCAGGGCCGGCTGTGCTTGGCGACCGCCGCTCGGCTGGGTCCGGACGGTCCGCTGGTCGCGTACACCGACATCGTCACCACCCGCCACGACCCGCCCAACGCGTTCCAGTGGGACACCCTCGTCCTCCGGGAGCACCGCGGACACCGGCTCGGCCTGCTGGTCAAGATCGCGAACCTGGAGCGGCTGCTCGTCGAGGCCCCCGACGCCCGGCGGGTGCACACCTGGAACGCCGACGAGAACACGTACATGGTCGCGATCAACGCGGCGATGGGGTTCGCCCCGGCGCAACGCGAGTCGGCGTGGCGGCTGGACCTGCCGAGGGTCGACTAGCCGGGGTCCGCGTCCCACGGTCCCGGGGTCGGCACCGCGAACCGGCCGGACTCCAGCCGCACCCTCCCGAGGGCGTCCCCCTGGCACGGGCAGTCCGTACGGTGCGGCCAGTTACTGTCCACGGCCAGCCGGAACCAGACCTGCTTGCCGGAGGCGATGGGAGCGACTCCCCACTCGTCGGCCAGCAGGTCGACCAATCGCAGCCCGCGACCTCCTTCTGCCCACCAGTCGGCGGCGACCGCCGAGCCCGGCCGCCGCGGCGAGAGGTCGGTCACGCCCACCTCCAGAGCGCCGTCGGCGACAGCGAGGCTGAGCGTCACGTCGCTCCGACCGTGCACGACGGCGTTCGTGACCAGCTCGCTGACGAGCAGCTCGGCGTCACGGGTAAGGCTCGGCAGGTCCCAGCGCTCCAGCATGTCCACCACCTCGCGCCGGGCGTCGGCCACCGCGCGCCGCTCGCGGCCGAGCTCGCGGGTCCGGACTCGGCACATGCCTGCTCCAAGGTGACGTGCGGCTCGCTGCTGAACCTCCCCGCCCTCCTGCCCAGCGCGGCCGGTTTCACCCTCCGTCACCGCGCGGAAACGATGCGCGGATCAGGCGCCGCGCTGCCGACCTCAGAAGCCGAGTCGCCGCAGCTGGCGCGGGTCGCGTTGCCAGTCCTTGGCCACGGTGACCCGCAAGTCCAGGTAGACCTGGCTGCCGAGGAGGGCCTCGATCTGCCGGCGGGCCGTGGCGCCGATGTCGCGCAACCGGGCGCCCTTGGGGCCGATCACGATCGCCTTCTGACTGTCGCGCTCGACGTAGAGGAAGGCCTGCACGTCCAGGAGGGGGCGGTCCGCCGGCCGGTCATCCCGTGCACGCATCTCCTCGACCACGACGGCGATCGAGTGCGGCAGCTCGTCGCGCACGCCTTCGAGGGCCGCCTCCCGGATGAGCTCGGCCACGAGCACCAGCTCTGGCTCGTCGGTGAGCTCACCGTCGGGATAGAGCGGCGGCGACGCCGGCATCATGCCTCCGAGCAGGCCGGCGAGCAGCTCGACGTTGCCACTGGCGTCGCCGGCCACCGCGGACACGGGGACGATCTCTGCCCAGTCGATCCCCTCGGCCTGACCGAGCTCGGCCACCGCCACCAGCTGCTCCGCGACCCGGTCGCGGGTCACCCGGTCGGTCTTGGTGACCACGGCGACCAGCCTGACCCGACTCAGGGCGGCGAGCTCGCGCGCGATGAACCGGTCGCCCGGCCCGACCCGCTCGTCGGCCGGCACGCAGAGGCCGACCGTGTCGACCTCGGACCAAGCAGACCGGACCTCCGCGTTGAGCCGCTCGCCGAGCAGCGTGCGCGGCCGGTGCAGTCCCGGCGTGTCGAGCACCACGAGCTGGAAGTCGGGTCGATGGACGATGCCGCGCACGACCCGCCTGGTGGTCTGGGGCTTGCTCGAGGTGATGACGACCTTCTCGCCGACCAGGGCGTTGGTCAGCGTCGACTTGCCCGCGTTCGGCCGGCCGACGAACGCGACGAACCCCGCCCGGTGGTCGCCGGTCCCGGCCGGAGCCCCGGTCATCCCGTGACCGCCGGGTCCGCCGCGGCGCCTGCCTCTTGCTCCGGCTCCGCCCGGCGCTCACCAGCGAGATAGCTCGCCACGGCGTTGATGATGGCGGTCAACGGCACGGCGATGAGTGCCCCGAAGATCCCTGCGACGAAACCGCCGATGCCGATGACGACAACCACAGCCAGCGGGTGCACCCGGACGAACCGGCCCATCAGGAAGGGCTGCAGGACATGGCCCTCGAGCTGCTGGACCCCCACGACCCCGGCCAGCATGATCAGCGCCTGCACCGGCCCCTCGGACACCAGCGCGACCGCGACCGCGGCGATCCCGCTGATCGTCGCGCCGACGACCGGTATGAAGGCGCCGAGGAACACCAGCACAGCCAGGGGCAGCACCAGCGGCAGCCCGAGGATGAGCGCCACCACGGCGATGCCGATGGCGTCGACGGCGGCGATGATGACCGTCGCCCGCACGTACGCCGTCAGGATCGCCCACGCATGCACCCCGCTGCCCTCGACCCGA
>DASVED010000422.1:0-7673 GCA_036380775.1 Actinomycetes bacterium | reverse complement strand
CACGTACACCGACGCCCTGGCCGCCAACGGCCAGCAGGCCGACGTCTACGACATCGACGCCGGGCGGATCGCCCCGGACGCCCTCGGAGTGCTCAGCCACTACGACGCCGTCGTGTGGGAGACCGGGAACGACCTGGTCACGCGCACCGCCGGCCGCGCTGGCGGCAACGTCGACCGGCTGGCGCTCGACGAGCTGCTCGAGTTCCGCTCGTACCTGAACGAGGGCGGCAAGGTGCTCCTCGCAGGCGACTCCGCCGGCCAGCAGTACACCAACGCGGCCGTGGGCAACCAGCTGTATGACCCCCAGGGCGATATCGTCTGCAACCCGCTTCCTGCGGGTACGGACCCGCGGCGCTGCCTGCCCCTGTTCGGCTCGTTCTTCGGTGGCGACGCCACCAACGACGTGCTGCAGTACTACCTGGGTGGCTACGTCGCCGTGGCCAACGACGGACACGACGGAGGCGCCGCGTTCGACTCGGTGGGCGTCGCCGACCCGTTCACGGGCCTCGCGTGGGGCCTCGACGATCCCATCTTCGCGGGCAACAACTTCCGGAGGTCGTCGTTCCTCGCGACGAGCGGCATCCTCCCTGTCGACCAGTACAAGCAGTTCGACAGCTGGGCGTCGGCGAGGTACGACAAGCCCGGCGGGCCGTTCGACCCGCACACCGGCGAGCAGTACGTCTACTCGCAGATCGCCGACGTCTCGTACAAGAGGCTCACCCGCGAGATCGCTGTGCCAGCAGCCGGTGGGTCGATGACCTTCTGGACGTCGTATGACACCGAGACGGAGTGGGACCACCTGTTCGTGGAGGCGCGCACTCCCGGCGGTGACGACTGGACGACGCTGCCGGACGCCAACTCGAACACGACGACGGATACCGGCGAGAGCTGCCCGGCGGGCTGGGTCGAGCTGCACCCGCAGCTGGCGCACTACCAGACGTGGGACGGCGACCATACCTGCACGGCGACCGGCACCAGCGGCGTCTGGAACGCCGCGAGCGGCAACTCGGCGGGTTGGCAGCAGTGGAGCATCGACCTCTCGGCGTACGCCGGGGAGACCGTCGAGGTCTCTATCGCCTACGCCAGCGACTGGGCGTCGCAGGGCATCGGTGTCTTCATCGACGACATCGTGCTCCCGGACGGCACCAGCACCTCGTTCGAGACCGGCCTGGACGGCTGGGCGATCGCCGGGCCGCCCGATGGCAGCGCACCCAATGTCAACAACTTCATCCGAACCGACGCATCGGGCTTCCCGGTCGGCAACGCGATCTCCACGCCGCGCTCGCTGCTGCTGGGGTTCGGGCTGGAGGGCGTCTCGACTGCAGACGAACGCAACGCGGTGATGGGCCGGGTGCTGGATCACCTGCTGGAGTAGGAGGACGCAGACGGAGCCGTCGGCTTAGGGGGCGGCGTACTCCTCGGCGTGCCCGCGTACGACGGCGCTGTTGACCTGGGCGAAGTTCAGCGAGGCCAGGTTGACCACGTTGAACATCAGCGTGCAGGGCGAGACCTCGGGCTCGCCGACCTCGCTCAGGTTGCCCTCGACGCAGTTGGCGTAGTGATGGTGGGCGCCCATCAGGTGGCCGAGCTCGTGGGCGAGCACCTTGGCGGTGCCGTTGCGCTGCAACGGGTCGTCCTGTTCGGCCGGGCCGAAGTCCTCGCCGACGGCGAATGCGTGGTTGTCGAAGCGCACTCCGCCGATGCAGTCGGCCAGTCCGGCGACCGCGGTGTTGCCGCCCGCCTGAATGTCCTTGTTGGTGAACACGTACACCAGGTCGGCGTCGGCCGGGCGGGTCCCGCCGAAGCGGGCCTTGGCCTGGTCGATCAGGCCCTGGGCGTCGTCGCCGGTGAAGCTCACCGTCTCGTAGGACACCGCGCGCAGCGTGACGCCCAGCGGTGCATAGGACGTCGTGGCGGTGTTGAAGATCTCCGTCGCGCGGGAGACCGTCGGGCCGTCCACCAGGACACGCACCGCGAGGTCGAGCTGTGCTCCACCGAACAGGTAAGACGGCGAGGCCGCGGCCGGCACCGCCTCGAGGCAGTCCTGCTCCTCGTCGATCGGCGCCGAGCCGTCGGCCCGCACCAGCGCGGCCCGACCGTCGTAGGTGGCGCCTGGGCTCACGGTGAACGGCTGGACCCGCACCTCGTAGGTGCCGGCCGGCACCCCGTCGATGACCACGGCCTCGTTGCTGCTCGACGTGGCCGATGCGGCCACCTGCGAGCCGTCTGGTCCGTAGACGAACAGGTCCCAGTCGTCGCCGGTCGCACCGGTGATGGCGATGGACACGTCCTGGGTCCGCTTCGTCGTCACGTCGAGGAGGAAGTGGTCACAGGTTGGGTCACCGGCACCGACGCAGGCCACCGGGTTCGAGGCAGTCGCCGTGCCGGTCCAGGTCGTGGACTTCGACGTGCCCCCCACCGCGCCCGATGTGGGGGTCGCCGACTGGGCCGCGGTCGGTGCGGCGAGTCCGGCAGCAGCAACTGCCGCCACCGCGAGGAAGGTCAGTCTGCGCATGCCCGTCCGCCTCCAGGTACGTGAATCAATCGAAGTGACGTATTTCACAACGAACCGGGCGCCAAACAGTCACGGGAGCACGCGGGGGTATCTCGTCACGCTCCGCACCTCGCCGCGAACAGAATGTCACACATTTTGAGGGTTTGGGTGTTTTGTGTCACATTCTTGGGCATCCGCGTTGGCGACCTGCCGTGACCGATCCGTCGTCGCGCCGTTGATCCGTGTGCCGCCGCCCACACCCGGAGGACCCTCGTGCCATCCCTGACATCCCGCAGCTCCCGTGCAGCCGGCGCCGCCGTGGCAGCCGCCGCCCTGGCCGTCGGGGCTCTCTCGGCGGTGCCGACAGCGGCCGAGGGCTCGACCGCGTTCCCCGTCCAGCTGGTGCGCGTGGACACCCCGACCCGGGCCGACAAGGACCGGCTGGGCGACCTCGGTCTGGACCTGACCGAGCACGCCGGTCCCGGCTTCGTCGAGGTCGTGCTGCATCGCGCCGCGGATGCGACGGCCCTGGAGGACGCCGGCCTCACGTACGACGTTGAGATCCCGGATCTGGCCCTGCGGACGGCGCAGAACAACAAGGTCGGCAAGGCGTACGCCGCGAGCGTCACCACATCGCCGCTGCCCAGCGGCCGCGACAGCTACCGCACCCTGGCCGACTACAACGACGACCTGCGCGAGCTAGCGGCGATCAAGCCGAACGTCGTCGACCGCTTCGCACTGCCCCACACCACCCTCGAGGGCCGCACGGTCTACGGCGTCGAGATCTCCGATGACGTCGACAGCGCGGCCACCGACGCGAAGCCGGTGTTCCTGATGATGGGCCTGCACCACGCCCGTGAGTGGCCGTCGGGCGAGATGGCCATGGAGTTCGCCTACGACCTGGTCAGCAACCATGGCCACGACGCCCGTATCACCGACCTGTTGAAGAAGGCCCGCGTCATCGTCGTGCCCGTCGTCAACGCGGATGGCTTCAACCAGTCGGTGACCCAGGGCATGCTCCTGGATCTGCGGGAGGTCGACGAGGGCGGCACCGTGGCCGTCCTCGGGACTCCTGGCAACGCCTACAAGCGCAAGAACTGCCGGATCGCCGACGGTGTCGACACGACCCCCGCGGGTGGCTGTGACGCGGCCGCGAGTCCCGGCGGTTACGGCATCGGCGTCGACCCCAACCGCAACTACGGCGGCTTCTGGGGCGGGCCCGGCGCGAGCGACCTGATGGCCGACCCGACCTACCGCGGTGCCGGTCCGTTCTCGGAGCCGGAGACGCAGAACATTCGCGAGCTGGTCTCCGCCGAGCACGTCACCACATTGATCACCAACCACACGTTCAGCAACCTCGTGCTGCGCCCGCCGGGCCTGCGCGCACAGGGCGACACCGCCGACGAGGCGATCTACGCCGACCTCGGCGCCAGCATGGCCGCGCAGAACGGCTACACCAACCAGCATTCCTACCAGCTCTACGACACCACCGGCACGACCGAGGACTGGTCCTACTACGCGACCGGTGGGCTCGGCTACACCTTCGAGATCGGTGAGGAGTTCCACCCGCCGTTCCCGACCGTCATCGACCAGTACTTCGGCACTGGCGAGTACTCCGGCAAGGGCAACCGCGAGGCCTACCTTCTCGCGCTGGCCAACACTGCCGACAGCACCAAGCACTCCGTGGTGTCTGGCAAGGCTCCGGCAGGGGCCACGCTGCGACTGCGCAAGCAGTTCGCCACGCCGACCTACGACGGCTCGTCGTTCACCGACCGTCTCGACACCACGATGACCGTCCCGGTGGGCGGCAGCTTCTCCTGGCACGTCAACCCGAGCACCCGTCCGCTCGTCATGAAGCACCGGCTGCAGGTGCTCGCTGAGGAGCCCACCCGCGAGGAGACGTTCACCGCGGGCACGGCGCTGCTGCCGAACCAGCACGAGGACAAGGAGTTCGTGGTCACCGAGACCGACCAGGACCTGCTGCAGGTGGAGCTCGACTGGCCGACCCCGGACGACTACGACCTCGAGGTCTACTACCGGGAGGCCGACGGCTCACTTACCGAGGTCGCGAGCTCCGGCAACTTCGTCGGCGAGAAGGAGCTCGCAACCGTCGACACCCCGAAGGCCGGGACCTACGTCCTGCGCGTCATCAACTTCGCGTCGGTGAGTCCGACCTGGACGATGACCGCCGGTCTCTACGACACACAGGACACCATCGTCGGTGACGGCCTGGTCGAGAACTGGACGCTCACCTGCGAGCGGCCGGACGGGACCGTCCTCCAGACGGTGCCGGTGATCGTCGACCGCGGGCAGCAGGTCAAGCCGGACCTGTCGGCCTGCCGCTCCCGGTTCTGACCCAGGCCGCGCACGACGGCCAGGCGCTGCTCAGCTTCGCTGGTGAGGGCTGATCCGCGGGCCGACGCCGCCCTCGGGGGATGGCGGCGCCGGCCCTCCCAGTGTGCGCCCACATCGGCCCCCTGTGTTCCGGAGCCCAGGGCTGCGCGGAGCGACTTCGCTACGCTGCCGCTCATGATCGTCAAGGGTCTTGGCTGAGCGGCTCGTGAACGAGCACCCCGTCTTCGTCGCTGAGGCGACGCTTCGTGACTTCCCCCTTCGGATCTGGCACCGGCAGCTGGAGCACAACCAGGGACTGCTGCGCGAGTTCCAGCTGATGGCATCGACACGGCCGAGCGACGCCGTGGACGACGTACCGGCCCGGCTGCTCGAGATGGCGGGGCTGTTCATCGCCCGGTACGGCCAGACGATGGACCACCTGACCGCGCAGCGGATGGCCGCCTACGAGGCGGGCATGGAGAAGTTCGACTCCGTCGTGCCGCTGCCCGCGGAGACCCTCGACATCGTCCCGCGCGCGGTTGCGATGATGCGCGAGGTCGACGACTACTGCCGGGACGGCGACCTGCTGACGCTGGCGACTCCCTCGGACGTCCTCGCCTTGCAGGAGTGGTCGACATCCGAGATCCTCGCCCAGTTCCAAGGCGCCGCCGCGACACCATGGGCCGGTCCGTTCGACTAACTGGGTGTGTCCGTACGGTGGGTGCATGTATCTGGAGAACCTCGTCACCGACGCCGTCGAGCCCCAGCGGCTGGGCCGGTTCTGGGAGGCGGTACTGGGCGGTGAGCGGCTGACCGACGTGCCGGAGGGCTTCGAGACGCGGCTCACCGTCGAGGGCGGACCGGTGCTCGACCTGGGCTTCCAGCGCGTCCCCGAGTCGCCACTCGAGCCGCCGCGACTCCACCTGGACCTCGTGGGCGGGGCCAGCCAGACCGAGGTAGTCGAGCGGCTGCTCGGGCTGGGCGCACGACACCTCGACATCGGTCAGCGCGACGTCCCCTGGGTGGTGCTCGCCGACCCGGAGGGCAATCCCTTCTGCGTCATGGAGGATCGAGCGGCGTACGCCGACACCGGACCTCTCGCGGCGCTGCCGCTCGACGCAGCCGATCCGGACAGGGATGCGGAGTTCTGGTCCTGGCTGACCGGCTGGACCGACGCGGTCGGCGTCGCACCCCGGTCCCTGCGCCACCCGTCGCTGCGTGGTCCCTTCCTTGAGCTGTGCCATGAGCCAGCCCCCAAGGGGACGACCAAGAACCGGCTGCACCTCGACATCCGGCTCGAGTCTGGAGACGATCCCGACGGGGTCGCGGCAGGCATCGCCGAGCGCGGCGGCAGCACGCTCCACCACCCGGAGTGGGGCGAGCTGCCGTGGCGTTCCTACACCGACCCGTCCGGCAACGAGTTTTGCGTGCTTCCAGCGCGGTCGTGAGGAACAGTCACCTGGGCTGGCGATGCCCCGATCGCAGGTCCACCGTGCCGTTCTTCTCCCCGTTCGGAACGGGCACCCGCTCCGGGTCCGGGCGGGCCCGGGGCCGAGGAGGTCCGTGGCCGCGCCGTGGGCCGGACCGGGTTCCCGGGCTTGCCGTCTTTGGCGGCCTGCTGCCTAACGTCCCGCCCAGCGACTCCCACCAGTCGACGAACCGGGGGTGCCGGCGCAACGCGTCGAGATCGGCGTCGTCACGGATATAGCTCATCGACGGGTAGGCCTCGCGACGGTTTCTGACCGCCTTCGACAGCAGCTCGACGGACCTCGTCGCGACACGCTCGTAGGTCCGTTCCCAGTCGGCCGTCCTGACCCGTGGCCGGGGCGCGATCATCAGCGCGTAGAAGCAGGCCGCGTTGTAGGCCGGCAGCCCGCTCGCGCGATTGCCTCGCCTCAGGACACGGCGCATCCTCCGCTCGAGGGCGGTCACCCGGTCGTCCTCGCGCACCGGGGCGTCCGGTTCGTCGTCCATCAGCTGGGACAGCTCGGCCGCGATCACAGCGGTCTTGACGCTGGCCTTTGCCCGCTGCCGTTCGCGGGAGAGCAGGAGCCAGCGGAGGAACAGCGAGCGGTGCTCCCGGCGGATGCACCACCAGGCCAGCGTCAGCCGGTTCAGGTCCCGCTGGATGGAGCGGAACTCGGCCAAGGCCAGCTCGACGAGGTAGTGGGCGTCGGGGGCGTCCGGCCAGGCGGGTGGACGGTGCGTGAACCGGCGTCCCACCCACTCGTCGACGTACGCTCGCACGGCCTCGTTGGTCCTCGCCGTCGCCTCGGTCGAGGCGGCCTGGAAGCGGTCCGGGTGCTGGAGTGCGATCGCCAACCGGTAGCGGGCCTGGATGAACTGCCGGTGCCGCCGGGAGAAGGTCGCGTAGATCTGCAGCGCTCGGAGGCGGCAGTCCGCGGACTCGCGGTGGAGGTCGTCGTCGCCGCGGCTCGCCGCCGCGTCCAGCTCGCGGGCGCGCGCCTCCAGCGTGTACGCGAGCTCGAGGG
This sequence comes from Actinomycetes bacterium, assembly GCA_036380775.1. Taxonomy (GTDB): domain Bacteria; phylum Actinomycetota; class Actinomycetes; order JACCUZ01; family JACCUZ01; genus DASVED01. The sequence goes on along the minus strand of DASVED010000422.1, from coordinate 353 downwards.
CCGCCAGGCCGTTCCCGGGGTCGGCGAACTGCGCCCTGCCGAACGCCCAGGCCTGACGCTCCAGCTGGTCGCCACCGGAGCCGGACGCCTTGATGGCGATCCCCTCGTGATAGGCGCGCAGCCCGGCCGCGCCCTGGCTGCGCCACCGCAGCCAGGACGGGATGGTGTCGCAGGCGGCAAGCGCCCGGGCGATGATGTCGTGGGCGGCCTCGTCGAGCACGTCGTCCCAGCTGGCCGCCCAGTAGGTCGCGACGAAGACGGAGCCGCCGTTGCGTCGCGACGACGCCTCGACGACGACGCCGCAGGTCCGGCGCGGCCGCTCTCCCACGACGACCGCCCCCTCGATCGTCCAG
>DASVED010000421.1:0-12092 GCA_036380775.1 Actinomycetes bacterium | reverse complement strand
CTCGCGGCCGGTCTTCCCTACGCGACAGAGGCCCGGCCGATGGTCCTGGTCCTGGTCGACCCGGCCGGCTGGCCGGTCTACGGGCGGCGCACCTTCAGCGATCACCGATCGGCCAAGCCGGCGCGGACCCGGGCGGGCGGCGAGGGCTTCGGCGGGCACTCGCGCGCATGGCTGGTGTGCGGTCGCTGCGAGGGACTGCACTGACCCAGCGCTCTGTTCCTGGTGCCAGATCCGGTGGTCGGCATCAGCGGAGCGCGGAACCCCAAGATCCACTGTGCGCTCCCGCACCAGACGCGCCGCAGAGGTGGTGTGTCAGCGCACAGTGGATCTTGTGAAAGCCGGTCAGCGAGGCGAGCGCATCCAGGGCGATCGGAGGTCGAGGAAGGTGGGCTCGCCGATTTCGAGTGCCGCCATCGTCTCCATGTCCTCCTTCAGCTCCGGCGGGGCCGCCTTGATCTCGCCCTCCCGGGCCGCCGCCTCGGAGATGAAGTACATCACCGCGGTGTAGGCGCCGTCCTCGTGCCCGATACCGACGGTGCCGAGGATGTCCGGCCGGTACGCGCGCCACACGTCGGGGTTCTGGTTCATCAGCTCCCGGAACTTCGCCGGGTCGCTGCTGCGGCCCTTGATGATCTGCACGAAGCCGGCCTCGTCCGGGTTCCCGACTGTGTCGACGTCGACGTCCGTGCTCTCCCGGAACGTCGGCTCGGCGGTGAAGATCTTGGAGGTCTGCGCCCACCACTGATCCTGCTCGGGCCGGTCGCTGTTTCGCCGCGCCTCCTCCTCGGAGTTGAAGCGGACGACGGCGATGGCGCGGCCGTCGTCCGTGACACCGGACGTGGAGCCGAGCCAGCCGGTGGCGCCTGGCGCCAGCTCCTCGTTCCACCTGTCCACGGCGGCCCTCAGCTCGTCAGCGTCGCTGACCGGTCCCTCGATGATCTGCACGAACATGGTGGTTCCCTCCTCCGGCGGCCTGCAGCCGCGACCCACCTCGGAACCTACGACGTGCGATGACCCACGTCGAGAGCTCGCGTCACCTGGCGGCGCCGCGTCACATGCCCAGGGCGGACCTGCCGGCGCGGAAGAACTCGAGCGCCTCCCCGACCGACCTGAGATCCAGCCACGTCCGGTACGCGCCGAAGGGAGCGTTCCAGAACTCGTCGCCTGCCGGCGGCCCCTCGTGCGGGCCGACGTAGGCGTAGGGCGCGGCAATGGCCTCGTCACCCGGCGAGAAGCCGTAGTTCACGGTGCCGGCGGTGACCCCTAGGTCGAAGTGCTCCGGGAACAGCTGCGGCGCGGACGGGCCCTCGTCCGCCAGCTCAGCGGCGAGCGCCGCCAGCGCCTGCTGGCCGGTCGCGAACCAGGCGGCGAGCGCTGACGCGGCCGATGCATCGACCGCCAGCGCCGCGTCCGGCTCGAACGGCGTCGCCGGCGCGTGCTTCGTCCAAGGGAAGCCGGCCTCGAGGCCGGCGTCGCCGGCCACCTCGGCCAGGCTCGTCAGCGGGATCCGCCGCTCGCCCGACCGCCCCAGCACGACGAGCTCGGTCCCGACGACTGCGAGGACTGTGCCGTCGGGGAGCTCTGGCGTGCGGAACCCGCCCGACCCCTGGACCAGCGTGATCTCACCGGTGGCACGTTTCCGGGTTGCGGCGAGCAAGTGCTCGGCGACGCGGTGCAGCGTCTGCCGGGTGGCGATGAGGACGTCTGGCGCGATGAAGGGTGGCGGGTCTGCGGTGGCCGGTCCCATGCCGAGCACGGTAGGCCGATCCGTCCGGGTCTGCGACGCGCGCACCGGGGTGAGATCAGAACGGCAGCGTGCGGCCGGTCGGCGTCCGCAGGTCGAGCTCCTGCGCGCAGATCGTCCGAGTGGTCCTGCGGACCTGGATCCGAGTCATGTCGCGCACCCCTCTCGGTGATTCCTCGCGTGTTCCTCGTGCCATTCCGGACAGCTAGACAGACCTCCCGGACGGAGCAGACTCATCGGTCCCCCACGGATGTTGCTGTCTGACTTCAGGGACGCGCGAACCCGCAGCCGGGTTCGCGCGTGGTCAGGGTTGCCGGCCGAGGAAGGCGAGAAGCTCGTCGCTCGGGCCGGCGGAGGCGGGCACCGGCACGGCGGTCGCGAACCGCAGCGGCCGGTCGCCGTCATCGACCACGGACCGGGACAGCTCGAGCAGCCGCTCGGCGAGGCCCGGCGGCAGGGGCCGGTCGCGCCCGCAGGCCCTGGCGACGTCCCACCCGTGGACGGCGACCTCCACGGCGCCGATGGCGGCGACGAGTCCGGAGGCCAGCGGCAGCTCGGCGATCGAGATCTCGGTCGGACCGCGTGCGGCGGCCCAGACGCCGATCATCGCGCAGGCGCGGTTGCGCAGGCTCCCGACCGGGTCGACGGACACCTCGCCGTAGTCAGCGTCGTGCCGCCCGACATCGACGTTGGTGTCGAGGTCGACGTGCCCGGTGGTGACGGCCTCGTGCATCGTGAGCAGGGAGTCGTTCATGTGCAGCAGCAGGTCGTGCAGGTCCCAGTCCCGGCACGGCGTCGGGCGACCCATGTCCTGCGGCGTGACGAGCTGGAGCGCTCCGAGGGTGTATCCCATGGCGCGCTCGAGCAGCGCGATGCCGCCGGACAGGGTCGTCGCCGTGACGGGGGACGTCATGGTGTAGCGGACGCCAGCTCCCCCAGGTTCTCCTCCGGGAGGCTGGCCGGCAGTCCGAACGTCGGGAAGAGCGTGAGGTCGAAGAAGGCGGCCACGTGGGAGATACGACCGTCGGTGAGCGCGAGGACCTGCAGCTGGAACGGCTGCCATCCCTTGTCGCCGAGAAGGTAGACGGCATAGGCCGGCTGCCCGTTCGCCTCGGTGCGCAGCAGGCGCAGCTCGCCCGGTCCGGCCGGGCAGTGAGTGTCGACGAGTCGGGCGATCGCGGCCGGGCCCTGAAACCACGAGGTGAACGGGGGCATCTCCCAGACTGCGTCGGCGGTGAACGCGTCCACTATCGCCGAGACGTCCTTCGCCTCCAGCGCCTTCGCGTAGCGGTCCAGCAGCGCGCGCTGCGCCGGGTCGGAGGGCTCGACGACGTCCTCCTCGGTCAGCCCCGCGTCGTCGAGCTGGGCCCGCGCACGCTGCAGGCTGCTGTTCACGGCGGCTACCGATGTGTCGAGCATCTCGGCCACCTCCGCGGCCCGGAGCCGCAGCACATCGCGGAGGACCAGGACGGCGCGCTGCCGCGGCGGGAGGTGCTGGAGTGCAGCGATCAGCGCCAGCCGGACGCTGGCCCGGGTCGTGACGATCGAGGCCGGGTCGTTGGGGTCGCCGTCGACCAGCGCGCTAGGTGCCGGCTCCAGCCACAGGACCTCCGACCGCTGGACCAGCGGGTCGGCCGGGTCCGAGCTGGGGGCTCCGAGCCCGGTCGGCAGAGGGCGGCGGCTGCGGCCGTCCAGCGCCGTGAGGCAGACGTTGGTCGCGATGCGGTAGAGCCAGGTGCGCAGCGAGGACCGGCCCTCGAAGCCGTGGTAGGAGCGCCACGCGCGCAGGTACGTCTCCTGGACCAGGTCCTCGGCCTCGTGGACCGAGCCGAGCATCCGGTAGCAGTGCGCCAGCAGCTCTCGCCGGTACGGCCCGGTGACCTGCAGGAACTCCTCGTCGGTCGGTTGGTCGGTCGGTTGGTCGGTCGGTCGGTCGGCCAGCTGGCCGGCGGTGCTCGGCATGTGGGTCCTCCTGCGCGCTACGCGTGCCGTCACAGGGGTGGACCGGCGGCGCTGACGCCACTCATCGGTCACCGGACGATGAGTTGGCCCGCCCGGGTGGGTCGGTACCGACGTACCGGCTCACCACCCCCAGGGAGGACCTCCGTGCGCATGATCTTCGTCAACCTGCCGGTCACCGACCTGCCCGCCTCCCAGGCCTTCTTCTCCGAGCTCGGGTTCTCGTTCAACCCGGCGTTCTCCGACGACTCGTGCGCGTGCATGGTCGTGGACCGGAACATCTTCGTGATGCTGCTCGCGCGGGCCAGGTTCCGTGAGTTCATCAACGGCGACATCAGCGACGCCACCCGGGTCACCGAGGTGCTGACCTGCCTGACCGCCGACAGCAGGGAGCAGGTCGACGAGACGCTGGCCCGGGCGATCGCCGCTGGTGGCAAGCCGTTGCGGCCGGTCGTCGAGGACGGGCCGATGTACGGCGCGAGCTTCCAGGACCTCGACGGGCACGTCTGGGAGCTCATGCACATGGCGCAGCCGTGAGGAGCATTCCGGGAACCTCGAGGCCCTCGCCGGTGTAGAACCGGCAGGAGGCGAACGGACGGAGACCAGATCAGCGCCGAGCGCGAGGACGCGGACGTCCTGGCCCGGGTGCGCGACGGTGACCGCGACGCGTACGCGGAGCTGGTGCGTCGTCATGCCCCGGTGGCGGTGCGCACCGCCACCTTGCTCGGGGCAGGGCCGGACGCGGAGGACGTGGTGCAAGAAGCCTTCGTCAAGGCGTACGGCGCGCTCGGCCGGTTCCGGGAGGGCGCAGCGTTCCGGCCGTGGCTGCTGCAGATCGTCGCGAACGAGACCCGGAACCTGCATCGCAGCAGCGGGCGTCGGGAGGCCCGCGAGCGGTCGGCGTGGGAGCGCACCGAGCCGCTGCTGGTCGCCTCGGCGTCCGAGGACCCTGCCGTCACGGCGCTGTCCCACGAGCGGCGCAGCGAGCTGGTGCGTGCCCTGTCCCACCTGTCCGAGCCGCACCGGAGGGTGGTCGTCTGCCGCTTCCTGCTCGACCTCGACGAGGTCGAGACGGCCACCGTCCTGGGGTGGCCGCGAGGCACCGTCAAGTCCCGCCTGCACCGAGCGCTGCGGCGGCTGGGCGAGGAGCTCGCCGACCCGGGCGGCTCCGCCCGGGACGACAGCCGCACGGCGGAGGTGGGACATGGCTGACAGGGGGCACGACGTTCTCGCTGCTGAGCTGCGCGCCCTTGGCGGGGCCGTGCCGGAGCGGGACCCGTCGGCCGGCCTGTCGGTGGCGGTGATGGAGCGGGTCGCGGACCTGCCGACCCCGGTGCGCTCGAGCGTCCCGCGACTGCCGACCGTCGCGTTCACCGACGTCGTCGCGACCGGCCGTCGACGGGCCGCCGTGGTCGTGACGGCCGTTCTGGTCGCCCTGCTGGTGACCCCACCCGTGCGAGCGGCGGTGGCCGACTGGTTCGGCTTCGGTGGCGTCATCGTGCGCAACTCCCCCGGCCCCGGCCCGACCGCGACACCGTCTCCACCACCCGCCGGAACCGCGACCTCGCTGCGGGAGGCACGGCGACAGGTCGACTTCACACCCGTGCTCCCCTCGGCCCTGGGGACACCGCAGGGCATCGAGGTCTCCGGCGACGGCAGGGTGCTGTCGACGAGCTGGGACAGCGAGCGCGACGGCGCCATCCGGCTGGACCAGTTCGACGGCCGCCTCGACTACACCTTCGCCAAGACCTCGCCCGGCGTGGAGTTCACGGCCGTCGCCGGAGACTTCGCGCTGTGGTTCGACGAGCCGCACGAGGTGGTGGTCCTCGACCCCGACGGCTCCCGCCGCACGGAGACGGCGCGCCTCGCCGGGCACACCCTGATCTGGCAGCGCGGCGGGGTCACCCTCCGGCTCGAGGCAGACGTGCCCCTCGCCCGGGCGCTCGAGATCGCCGCGACGGTGGACGAGCTGCCCTGAAGAAACCGGGAACCCGGGACGCTGCGGCGGTGTACCAGACGCAGAACCCGGACCCGAGGGAGACCGCCATGCGCCGCCGATCCGCTCTCATCGCGTTCCTGATCGCCGTCATGGTCACGGCGCTCGCCGGGCCGGCTTCCGCGGGCGGCCCGACGAGCGTGCTGCTGTCGGCGCCCGAGACCGGGCAGACCGCGTCGCTGCACGCCTCCGGCAGCGACTACCACGCCATGGCTGAGCTGGTCAGCGCGTTCGACATGAGCACACCGGCCGACGGCAAGGACGCGTCCGGCCAGGAGCACGCGACCGGCGCGGTCGTGACGGCTACCTGGCTGATCCACGACGTCCAGGTCTGGCGGGTCGACCGGATCTACCTGGACGCACGAGGCGGCCCGTGGATCGCGACCCAGCTGGACCCGGGCACGGGAGGCAGCATGTGGAACCAGCCGGTCACCTGGCACGTCCCCGAGAACGGCAAGCAGCTCGTGGCCTTGCTCGAGCAGCTGGGCGTCGTCGGGGACTCGGGCGGCGGCGGCCCGGCTGGTTCGACCGGTCCGAGCGGATCGTCGGTCGGGGAACCCGTTGCCGGGTCGGCGTCGAGCGACGGGGCAGCCACGGAGGGGTCGCAGCCGACGGCGACGAACCGGTCGGACGCCGATAGGACGACGGGCACGCCCGGCCTCGTGTGGGGTCTCGCCGGACTGGCACTGGGTGTCGCGCTCACCCTGACCGGAGTGCGCTTGGCGCCGTCCCTGCGCCGGGGGCAGCGCTCGGCCGACGAGCGCGACGCAAACGCCGACACCGACACCGACACCGACACCGACTGGGCACTCACCGACGAGCTGTCCTCGGTCCCGAGGTGATGTCTCGGCGTCACTCGTAGCCGGCCGCGTCCTCCTCGCGAAGGCGCGGCTCGGTGCGCAGTGCCGGCCGGACGCCGTGCTTGTCGGCGTAGAACGCTCGCACCCGGTCCATGTCGGCCCGGACGTCGCCGGTCGGCAGAAACGTCGGGCCGAACCCGACCGTGCGGCTCGGTCCGTCGACGAACCCCAATGCGATCGGCAACCCGGTCTGCTGAGCGATGCGGTAGAACCCGGACTTCCAGTAGCGGCCCTTCTCCCGCGTACCCTCCGCCGCGAGGACGAGGAGGAACCGCTCTTCGTGCCCGGCCTCCTGGAGCAGCGCGCGCACCGTCTCGCCCGGATTGCTCCGGTCCAGCGGGATGCCGCCGGTGGCACGCAGGAGCGGGGCCAGCGGGCCGCGGAACAGCTCGCGCTTGATGAGGACCCGGGCCTGGACGCCTCCGCTCCAGGTGAGCAGGAGCATCGCCACCCAGTCCCAGTTCGAGGTGTGCGGCGCGCCGACCAGGATGCCGGTCTCCGGCACCTGACCGACCGCCCGCCATCGCGAGAGCCGCAGCACGAGGCGGGCCAGCGCCCTGCGCACGACAAGCGGGCGCCTCGTCACAGCGGGCCAGACTTCATGTCCCACTCGGTCGTGGGCAGGTGGACGAGCTCCCCGCCCACCGGGAGCAGGTAGCCGAAGTCGCGCCCCTGGGGCGGTGACGTCCCCCGGACCTCCGCGGCGTCGGTCTCGCCCGAGACCTCGAACCCGACCAGCCCGAGCTCGAACGGGAGCGTGGCGAAGACCGCACGACCGATCCCGGCCATCCAGTCCTCGAGCGGCTGGCGCCAGACTGCCGAGCTCGCATCCCCGTCCGCCCCGAACGGGAACCCGCCGGCGTCAAGGTAGACCCGTCCCAGCGACCCCATGGGGAGTCCGAAGTGCAGCTCGTCGACGCCGCCCCGGAGGTGCACCGCCACACTGGCGACGACCTGGTGTTCACCCGGCAATGTCACGACGCCGTGCAGATGGCCGGCCGTGTCGAGTGCCTCGACGGTTCGAGGCGCGGGGCGGTGCTCCGTCGGGTGCGACGACGGCGTCGCGAGGCACCCGGCGATCCCCGCGTGGTGCCAGATCGAGTCGAGTGCGCGCTGCAGCTGCGGACCGTCCCGTCGGGAGAACTCCAGTGTCAGCTCGTAGTGGCCACCAGCCCAGTTCATCTGGTCGTCCAGGTCCGCTGCCGAGAACATCCGGACATCCTGCCGCCTCGGCCGTCGACGACGCCGGGGGCCTCGGTGACACAGATCTGGTGACACAGATCTGGTGACATAGATCCGAGGCCCCCACGTCGTGTATAGGGAGAGAGCCGGTCCAGTGCGACCGCCGGCCGGGCAGGAGGCGTCGTGGGTGGGGAGGACTCCTTCAACGCCTTCGTCGTGGCCCGCACGCCGGCGCTGCTGCGGGCGGCCTACCTGCTCACCGGCGACCAGCAGCTGGCCGAGGACCTCGTGCAGACCGCCCTCGTGCGGGCCGGGATGCGATGGGAGCGGATCGCGGCGTCAGGCGACCCCGAGCCGTACGTCCGCACGGTGCTGTACCGCGAGCACGTGTCCTCCTGGCGGCGGCGCCGGCGGCTGCCCGAGGTGCTGTCGGCCGAGCTGCCCGAGCCTCGTAAAGCGCCGGCGGACCGGGACTTCGCCGAGCAGGTCGTGACCGCGCAGGCGCTGCGCCCGGCCCTCCTCTCGCTGCCGCCCCGCCTGCGGGCCGTGGTCGTCCTGCGCTACTTCGAGGACCTCACCGAGACCGAGGTGGCGACCGTCCTGGGCTGCTCGGTCGGCACGGTGCGCAGCCAGACCGCCCGGGGCTTGATGCGGTTGCGGGCGATCGTCCCCGACCTCATCGCACACCAGGAGGTCGCGCGATGACCGATATCGAGCTGCTGCGCCGGTCGCTCACCGACCTGTCACGAGAGGTCGAGACCGTCGACCTGTCCCGACGGGTTCACGAGGGAACCCGGAGCATGCGCCGCCGGCGTGCGCTGACCACCGCCGTCGCCGCCGTGCTCGCGCTGATCGCGACCGCTGCCGCCGTCGCCGGACTGGTGGAGGCCAGGTCGGCCCCGGCCCCGCCCGCTGGCCCGGTGCATGTCGATCTCGGGTCGGCTCCCGTCAGCGGACTGCGCGGCGCCGCGCTCTCGGTGCTCGACCGGAGGACCGGCGAGGTCTGGCTCGTCGCGATGGACGGGCGGGCCGCTCGGCTACCGGTCCGGCCGGCGTCCCTCACCGGCGCGATCCCGACGCTGTCCTCAGTCGGGTCCCTCACCGTCGCTCCGAGCCACGACTCCCTCTCGGTGGTCCGCGGCGAGCAGGCGTCGATCACCGAATTCGCTGTCCCGGACGCCGGGGACCTCTGGCCGGCTCTGTCCCCGGACGGGGAGTCCCTGGCGTACGCGCGGGCGCCCGAGCACGCAGCAGGGGTCGACCTGACCGTGCACCCCGTCACCGGCAGGTACGGGTCCGGCCCGCAGACCATCACGATCCCGGACGGCCGCTCGTCGGGACACCTCGCGCCGGTGGTGTGGCGCGATGACGGGTCAGCCCTGCTGGTCCTCGAGGGGTTGGGTGTGACTCGCGTCGACGTCGTCGGCTCGACCCCCGTGGCCAGGCAGTCGGTCGCCGTCACGGACGACCTGGTGCTCTCCCATGGCTGGGCCGTCGCACCCGACCTGTCCCGCTTCCTCATGAGCCAGCCCGAGCTGGTCCCGAGTGGGGCCCGTCGCTGGCTGGTCATGGACACCAGCACGGGTCGTCTGAGCGCCGAGCTCGAGCGACCGGCGAGAGACCGGCTGATCGGGTGGCAGCCGGGAGGGCGTCTCGTCTGGTGGCACCCGGGTCACGACGCGCACTCCGTCGTCACCACCGCCCTCGACGGGACCGGTGCACGCCGGCTGCTGCTGGTCTCGGCACCAGAGCACCGGCTCGCCGCCGCCTGGCGCGCGGCCGGGCCGTAGTCGGCCGACGTCGCGGCCACCGTCGCAACACATCCACCCACGAGCAGGAGTCACCATGACCGTCAACCATGCCGTCGTACGCCTGACAAGTGCCGCAGTCGTCGCCGCCCTCGCCGCTGTCCTGCCCCAGGCAGGCGTGGCGCAGGCGACCGGACCCACCGTGACAAGGAGCGTCGTCGTCGAGGAGACCCTCTCTCCGGACGAGTTCGTCCTGGAGGTCTGCGGGATCGAGGTGGACACCGTGGTGACCGAGCGAACAGTCACCATGGAGTGGCCTGACGGGCGCCTTCGGCACCACGTGGTGGTGACCTACGTCCCTGCCGACGAGCGGTTGGCCGTCGAGCGTGACGCATTCACCGACTCCTTCGCCGCCGATGGCACCAGGACGACGGTCGGGCTGCCGATCCGGCTGATCGACCAGACCACTGGTCGCATCGTGATCCGTGACGCCGGGCGGATCATCTTCACCGACGACGGCCTCGACATCCACGGCCCGCACCCCTACGCCGTCTCCACCGACATCGCGCCGTACTACTGCCCCGGGCTGTTCCCGTCCTCGTGAGCAGGAGAACCTTTCGTCGCGCTCTCCCTCTTGACGGCCGCGCGTGGCGATGAGTTCTGTGGAGTCATCCGGTCTGATCTCGCGAGGAGGCTGTGAGCCTCCGACCGAAACCGGCCGACCCGATCGGAAAGGGGCCACCACGATGCAGAAGATCGTCCCGAACCTGTGGTTCGACACCGAGGCCGAGGAGGCCGCGTCCTTCTACACCTCGGTCTTCAAGGACTCCGCGATCCAGAACGTCTCGCACTACGGCGAGGACATGCCGATGCCGGCCGGCACCGTGCTGACCGTCGACTTCACGATCATGGGCCAGCGGTTCACCGCGCTCAACGGCGGGCCGCAGTTCCCCTTCACCGAGGCCGTCTCGCTGCTCATCGAGTGCGAGGACCAAGAGGAGGTCGACGACTACTGGGAGAAGCTCACGTCCGACGGTGGCCAGGAGGTGCAGTGCGGTTGGCTCAAGGACAAGTACGGCCTGTCCTGGCAGGTGATCCCCACCGAGCTGAACACGTTGGTGACCGACCCGGACCCGGAGCGCGCGGGGCGGGCGATGGCGGCGATGATGAAGCAGGTCAAGATCGACATCGCGGAGCTCCGGAAGGCCGCCGACGGGGCGTGACCATCGCGTCGGTCATCCAGTACGGCGCGCCACGTAGACAGTGTTGGCCGACGTCCCGCCGGTGAGGTGGTTGGGGAACGTCACCACGTGGGCCTGTGGTGCCTCCAGGACCGTCCCGAGCATGTCCAGGAACTCGTCGTCCGGCGGGTCGTCCGACCACAGGGCGAAGACCCCGCCGGGCCGGAGGCGCTCGCGCAGCTGTCGCAGCCCATCAGCCGTGTAGAACGCAGCGTGGCTGGAGTGCAGCACGTGCCGTGGGCTGTGGTCGATGTCGACGAGCACCGCGTGGAACTGCCGTCGCACATCGCCGTCGAGCGGGTCTCCGTCGCGCACCCTCGCGAAGAAGTCACCCGTGACCAGCCGGGTGCGCGGGTCACCGGTCAGCTCGGTGGAGAGCGGCAGCAACCCCGCCTCGTGCCAGCCGACGACGTCCACCAGCGCCTCCACCACCACGAGCGAGCGCACCCGCTCGTCCTGGAGCGCGGCTCGTGCGGTGTAGCCGAGGCCCAGGCCACCGACCACCACGTCCAGGCCGGTGGCCGCGCCGGGCAGCGCCGCGAGCCCGAGCCGGGCCAGCTCCACCTCCGCGACCGTGAAGAGGCTGGACATCAGGAAGTCATCGTCCAGCTTGACCTCGTAGACGTCGACGTCGAGCTCGGGGTCGCGACGCCGACGCAGGCTGATCGCGCCCATCGCCGTCTCGCGCCAGGCCAGCTCCTCGAACCTCAGTGCCACGACGCACACCCTTCCCTGTCGACACGCCATCGTCGACCGGCCGCTTCTGGGAGGATGCCGGCGTGCTCGACGACGTTTTGACCATCAGCACCCGCCTCTCGGGGACCGTGGGACCGCGTGTCGACGGCCGGTGAGCACGCGCCGCTGCCGTCTGCCGTGGCGAGCACGGACCTTCCTGCGGCGGTCCGGGCCCAGCTGCTCGCCACCGAGCACTGGAGCCTGCTGGCCACCCGAAGCATGACCTGGGCCGAGGTGATGAGCCGGATCTCGATCCACCTCACCGTCGCGTCCGCCTCTCTCGTGGTCCTGGCCCTGGTGACCCAGGCGTCGGGGTTCGGCACCGCGTTCAAGGTGCTCTCCATCGGCCTGACCTCGGCGGTCCTCGTGCTCGGCACGTTGACCGGTGTCCGCGTCCACAACGCCAGCCATGACGACGCGGCCATGGTCCTGGGGATGAACCGGCTCCGCGCTGCGTACGTCGAGATGGATCCCACCGTTTCCGACTACCTCGTGACGTCATGGCACGACGACCGGGTCGGGATGATGAGGACGTACACGATGGGCCACGAACGGTCCACGGTGAGCCATGTCGTCGGGAGCACCGCGATGTTCATGAGCATCGTGAACACCATCGTCGCCGGAACG
>DASVED010000420.1:0-5950 GCA_036380775.1 Actinomycetes bacterium | reverse complement strand
GGCCTCGACCAGCCCCGCGACCGCTGCCGGCATCCGCGCGGCGTAGCCGTCCAGGGCGCTCGAGTACACGTGGCCGGTGACCACGCCGAGGCTGCTGGCGTGCTCCGCGGCGACCGATGCCGCATCGGTGCCCTCCTCGAGCACCACGATGTAGCGCGCCAGGGCGTCGGAGGTACCGGCTGCCGCGGCGGCTGCCGGCGGGCCGGTGGTGGCCAGGGCGGTGAGCGCGGCGGTGGCGAGTGCTCCCACCGCCGTGGCGACCCGGATGGGCCGGGTGCTCGGACGTCGCATGCGATGAACCCCATTTCGCGGTCGGTGCCGGCCACCCACACGAGTCGTGTCGTGGCCCACGGTGACCAACGGCCCCGGTCGCGTGAGGTGACGGTACCGACGCGAAAGACCGCTATGTCACGGCCAGGGCTGCGGTTTCGGACACGATCTGTCCAACAGGCGACGAAATCCGTGGTCTCCGGGGTCCTGGGGCGCTAGCGTGCCCGAGCAGAAGATCGTTTCCCCGGAGGTGTGCGTGAGCGAGGCTGCGGTACGCCTCGTCGGGCTCCGCAAGGTCTTTGCGGCCGGGGGCGTCGTGGCCGTCGACTCGGTCGACCTCGAGATCGAGGACGGCGAGTTCTTCGCGATGCTCGGCCCGTCCGGCTCGGGAAAGACGACCGTGCTGCGGATGATCGCCGGCTTCGAGGCGCCCACGGCCGGCCGGGTGCACCTCGGCGGCCGCGACGTCACCCGTGACCCGCCGTTCGACCGCGACGTGAACACCGTCTTCCAGGACTACGCGCTCTTCCCGCACATGAACGTGCTCGAGAACGTCGCCTACGGCCTGATGGTGAAGGGTGTCGCCAAGGCGCGCCGCCGCGAGCGCGCCCGCGCCGCCCTGGCCACCATGCGTCTGGAGGGGATGGACGACCGGCGTCCCGGCGAGCTCTCGGGCGGACAGCGCCAGCGGGTCGCTCTCGCGCGCGCCCTGGTGAACGAGCCGAAGGTGCTGCTGCTCGACGAGCCCCTGGGTGCGCTCGACCTCAAGCTGCGCGAGCAGATGCAGGTCGAGCTCAAGGCCATCCAGCGCGAGGTCGGCGTCACGTTCCTCTTCGTCACCCACGACCAGGACGAGGCGCTGACCATGAGCGACCGGATCGCCGTCTTCAACGACGGGCGGATCGAGCAGGTCGGAACCCCAGCGGAGATCTACGAGCACCCGGCGACCGCCTTCGTCGCAGGCTTCGTCGGCACGTCGAACCTGATCGACGGGACCGCCGCGATCCAGCTGCTCGGGACGGAGGGCACGTTCAGCGTCCGCCCGGAGAAGATCACGCTCGTCGACGCGCGGGCGCCGGGCCAGGGCCTGGACGGCCTCGTCGCCGCGGACGGCGAGGTGCGCGACGTGGTGTACGCCGGCCCGTCGACGCGGTTCGTCGTGCGCCTCGATGCCGGGCCGGAGCTGGTGGCCCTGCGACAGAACACGGGGATCGACTCGGCCGAGCTCGCTGCCCTGCGGGGCAGCCGGGTCAGGTTGGGCTTTGCGAAGGACAACGTCTACCGCGTGCGGGGCGCGACCACAGAGGGAGGCAGGACATGACCCGGACCAAGCTGCTCGCCGTCACGGCCGCGGCGCTGCTCGCGCTGTCGGCCTGCGGAGGTGATGACGCCGACGACTCGACCGACGCCAGCGACGACACCAGCGCGACAGCGCAGGCATTCACCCCGCCGGACCTGAAGGCGCTCACCGAGCTCGGCGAGCCGGAGGGCGAGCTGAACATCGTGGCCTGGGCCGGCTACGCCGAGGACGGCACCACCGACCCGTCCGTCGACTGGGTCACGCCGTTCGAGGAGGAGACCGGCTGCGAGGTCAACGTGAAGACCGCGCCGACCTCCGACGACATGGTCAGCCTGATGAAGACCGGGCAGTACGACGTCGTGTCGGCGTCCGGCGACGCGTCGCTGCGACTGATCGCGTCCGGTGACGTCGAGCCGGTCAACCTCGACCTGGTGCCCAACTACGTCGACGTCTTCGACGCGCTGAAGATGCAGCCATGGAACAGCGTTGCCGGCGTCGCCTACGGCATCCCGCACGGCCGTGGCGCCAACCTGCTGATGTACCGCACCGACGAGGTGAGCCCAGCGCCCGACTCGTGGGGAGCGGTGTTCGACGACGCGTCGACCTACAGCGGGAACGTCACCGCGTACGACTCGCCGATCTACATCGCCGACGCCGCGCTCTACCTGATGGCGACCCAGCCCGACCTGGGCATCAAGAACCCGTACGCGCTCGACGACAAGCAGTTCACGGCTGCGGTCGACCTGCTCAAGGCGCAGAACGAGCACATCGGGGAGTACTGGTCCGACTACACCAAGGAGATCCAGGCCTTCAAGAACGGTGACTCGGTGATCGGCACCACGTGGCAGATCATCGTGAACCTCGCCCAGCTGGACAAGGCGAAGGTCGACGCCGTGCTGCCCAGCGAGGGTGCGACCGGCTGGTCGGACACCTGGATGGTGTCGGCGAAGAGCGAGCACAAGACCTGCGCCTACCTGTGGATGGACCACATCATCTCGCCGACGGCGAACGCGCAGGTCGCCGAGTGGTTCGGTGAAGCGCCGGCCAACGAGAAGGCGTGCGCCGAGACGGCCGACAAGAGCCACTGCGACACGTTCCACGCCGCGGACGAGGCCTACTTCGACCAGGTCTGGTACTGGACCACGCCGATCACCCAGTGCCTCGACGGCAGGACGGACGTCCAGTGCAAGGACTACGGCGACTGGACCACGGCATGGCAGGAGATCAAGGGCTAGTCGCACCCGACTCAGCCCGCGGATGAGCGGTCAGGACCCCCGGCAGCCGTCGCCACGACGGCGGCTGTCGGGCGTCCTGCATCGCCACCCGCTGCTCCGGCTGGCGCTCCTGCTCGTCGCCCCGATGGTCGTGCTCGTCGTCGTCTACCTCGGCGCGCTCGCCATGCTGCTGGTGTCGGCGTTCTGGACCACCGACGACTTCACCGGCGAGGTGGTCCGGGAGCCGACGCTCGACAACATCCGCGCCATCGTCACGTCCGGCACCTACCGCACGGTGACACTGCGCACGATCGGCGTCGCCGCGGCGGTCACCGTCATCTGCGCGGTGCTCGCGTTCCCGATCGCGCTCTTCATGGCCAAGGTCGTGTCGCTGCGCACCCGGCGCGTGCTCGTGGTGCTGCTGCTCACGCCGCTGTGGGCGAGCTACCTGGTGAAGGCCTTCGCCTGGCGGGCGATGCTCGCCGGCGATGGTGTCGTCAACTGGGCCCTCGACCCGGTCGGGCTCAGCGGGCCGGGGTTCGGGCTGACGGCGACGGTGATCGTCCTCACGTACCTCTGGCTGCCTTTCATGGTCCTGCCGATCTACGCGGGCCTCGAACGGCTGCCGGACTCGATGCTCGAGGCGTCTTCGGACCTCGGGGCGAAGGCCGGTCGCACCGTGCGGTCGGTGGTGCTGCCGCTGGCGTTCCCGGCGGTGGTCGCCGGCGCCATCTTCACGTTCTCGCTCAGCCTCGGCGACTACATCGCGGTGCAGATCGTCGGCGGCAAGAGCCAGCTCATCGGCAACCTGATCCAGGGCAACGCCGGCGCCGCCAACAACTTGCCGCTGGCCGCGGCGCTCGCCGGTGTGCCCGTCGTGATCATGGTCGTCTTCCTGCTCGCGGTCCGCCGCACCGGCGCCCTGGACAACTTGTGATCCTGTCGCGCGGCGCGCGGGCCGCTCTCGCAGCCGTCACGGCGCTCGGGCTGGCGTTCGTCTACGTCCCGCTGGTCGTCGTGCTGATCTCGTCGTTCAACACCGACCGTACGTTCGGCTGGCCGCCGTCCGGCCTCACCGTCGACTGGTGGCGCCGCGCATGGGACAACGCGGGCGCCCGGGAGGCGCTGTGGACGTCGGTCCGCGCCGGGCTCGGAGCTACCGCGATCGCGCTCGTCCTCGGCTCGATGGCCGCGTTCGCCGTTGCGCGCTACCGGTTCTTCGGCCGCGAGTCGGTGTCGATCCTGATCGTGCTACCGATCGCGCTGCCGGGCATCGTGACCGGCATCGCCCTGTCCAACGCGATCAACACGTCGCTGCAGCCGCTCGGTGTGGAGTTCGGGCTCTTCACCGTCGTCGTCGGGCACGCGACCTTCTGCGTCGTGGTCGTCTACAACAACGTGCTGGCCCGGCTGCGCCGGACCGGCGGGTCGCTGGAGGAGGCGTCGATGGACCTCGGCGCCGACGTGTTCACGACGTTCCGGCACGTGACGTTCCCGGCCGTACGCTCGGCGCTGGTCGCCGGCGCCCTGCTGGCGTTCGCGCTGTCCTTCGACGAGATCATCGTCACGACCTTCACGGCCAGCGCGAGCGTCCAGACCCTGCCGCTGTGGATCTTCAACAACCTGGCCCGGCCCAACCAGGCCCCGATCGTCAACGTCGTGGCGGCGATCCTGGTCGTGCTCTCGCTGGTGCCGGTGTGGCTCGCGCAGCGGATCTCCTCCGACCCCGCGGGCGGCCGAATCTGACGGACGAACGGGGAATCCCGGCGCGTGTCATCGCCGTATTACGGGGGGATATTTCCGTTCATCTGGAGGCAGGACGATGCGCAAGTCCCTTCTCACAGCCACGGCAACCTCCGCTCTCATCCTTGGGCTGGCCGCCCCCACGGTCGCTGCGCCGGTGCCCAGCTCGTACCTCATCGACCCGGTCGGCCCGGCCGCCGACGCTGTCTTCCCCGAAGGTGTGGCCACCGACAGCCACTTCTTCTACGTCGGGAGCACGACGGACGGCACCATCTACCGCGGTGACCTCGGCGGGACGACGGCGACGCCCCTCCTTGCCGGCGGACAGGACGGGCGCACCTCTGCGGTCGGGCTGAAGGTCTCCGACGGCTTCCTGTTCGTGGCCGGCGGCGCCACCGGCCGATTCTTCGTCTACGACCTCGACAGCGGCGAGCTGGTCGGCTCATTCCTTGTCGACCCCGCGCCGGCGGGCCAGGAGAACCCGACGTTCCTCAACGACACCGTCGTCGCGCCGGACGGCAGCGTCTACGTCACCGACTCGATCCGGCCGGTGCTGTACCGGATCGGGCCGGACGACTACGCCACCGACGGCGTGGAGACGCTGGAGGTCTTCCTCGAGTTCGACGGCACGCCGCTGCAGTACGAGGCCGGCTTCAACGTCAACGGGATCGCGGCGACGCCGGACGGCCAGTACCTCGTGCTGGCCCAGTCCAACACGCGGAAGCTGTTCCGCGTCGAGCCGGCCACGGGGGACGTCAGCCCGATCGACCTCGGCGGCGCCCTCGTCAATGGTGACGGCCTCGTCCTGCGTGGCCGGACGCTCTACGCCGTCGAGCGCCCGCAGACCGGCGATGCGCGGATCGTCGAGATCATGTTGTCCGGCGACCTGACCAGCGGCGCCGTGATCAGCCTGACCACCGACGAGTCGTTCGACGACCCGACGACGGCGGCCATCGCCCGCGGGCGGCTGCTGGTGGTGAACAGCCAGTTCGGTGCGCGGGCCCCCGGGCAGACCCCCGGCCCGTTCACCGTCTCGACCATCCCGCTGCCCTAGCTCGCAACCGCCCCATGTCCATGATCGTGAGGGCAAGGCGGGCCGGAGAAGGCCCGATTCCCCTCACGATCACGGGGTCCACTTAGCATCGTCGGGTGCCCGGCACCCGCCACCGCCGCCCGCGGTACCTGCCCTTCCTGCTGACCGGCGCGCTGGTCGGACTGGCGGTGACTGTCGTCGTCGTGATCGTGCGGGCCGACGCGGTGGAGCGGCCGGTCCTGCTGTTCTTCTACCTCGGGCTGCTGCTGAGCGGGCTCGGTGCCCTGCTCGGCGGCGTGGTCGCCGTCATGATCGAGTCCCGCCGGCGGCGGTGACCCGTGGACGCGCCGCGCCGCAGCTCCGGCGAGCCGGTCGGCCAGCATGTCGGCC
>DASVED010000419.1:0-8450 GCA_036380775.1 Actinomycetes bacterium | reverse complement strand
TAGGTTCCTGGCCCAGCGCGGACTGTGACGACGGGGCGTCGGTCAACACTCGACGGACGCACCGTGCCCCGCCTGGCACTACGACTCGATCAGCCACATCTCCTGGACGGCGATCTCGTGCAGCTTGGCCGGCGTGAGGCCTCGGACGTCGGCGAGCCCGGCCTCCAGAGGGACCAGTGCGCGCAGTTGCAGGTCCCGAAGCGCGGCCGGGTCGTCCCCGCACCGCTCGAGTACCTCGTGTGCGAGCACGGCTCGGGCGGAGCGCCAGCCGGCAACCGGGAAAGGACCCGGACGCGGTGGCTCGGCGAGTTCGTGCAGCCGTGCCGCGTTCCCGTGCGCGACCGCGTTCAGCCACAGCCAGGCGGGCACGCGGCCGCCGGCTCCGGCGTCGCGCTGGCGCTCCAGCAACCGGCCCTGCAGGTACGCCGCGGCCTCCTCGGCCACGGCCGACCCGCCAAAGGTGGTCCAGCCGTCCAGCTTGTCGACCAACGCTCTCCAGAAGCTCATGGTCCGCACCTCCCGACTCACGTCGACTGTCGTCGCAGCGACCGCTGTCCGCGAGAGGCGTGCGGCCCGGCAGTTCGCGGGCGGAAGACTGCCGCGTACGGGACTTTGGTCCCGGCCGGTCACCCGCGCAGACGACGACCGAGCTCGTCCGGGACCGGGACCGGGGGCGCCAGCCGGACACGCGCGTCAACGGCCACGACGCCCTCGGGACCGGCGAGGACCGGGTTGAGGTCCAGTTCCGCGATCTCCGGGAGGTCGGCGGCGAGAGCGGACAGCCGCAGCAGGAGGTCCTCGACGGCGGTCACGTCGACGGCGGGCGCGCCCCGGTAACCGGCCAGCAGCGGATGGCAGCGCAGTGACCGCAGCAGAGCGCCCGCTTCGAGGTCGGTGAGGGGCAGCAGTCTGAAGGCGCGGTCGGCGAGCAGGTCGGTCCAGATCCCGCCGAGCCCAACCATGGCGACCGGCCCGAAGATGTCCTGCCGGGTGACTCCCGCGACGAGTTCGACGGACCCATGTGCCATCGGCTGCATCACCGCCCCGCCGCCGAGGCGGGCGGTCATGGCGAGGAACGCGGCACGCACCTCGGCGGCGTCGACAAGCCCGAGGCTCACGCCACCGACATCGGTCTTGTGCACGACGCCGGTGGCCCCGGTCTTGAGGACCACCGGGTACCCGACCGCCGCGGCCGCGGCGACAGCCTCGTCGGCCGTGGCGCACGGCACGGTCGCGAGGACCGGCACGCCATAGGACGCCAGGAGCTCGTGCGCATCGGAGGCGGCCAGCCAGCACTGGTCCGGCCCGCCGGCCATGGCCCGGTCGACGAGCGCGCGGGCGGCGTCGGGCTGCAGGCCGCCGGGCCGGTACAGCGCACCGCGAGGGGTGCGCCGCCACCTGCCGTACCGGACGGCAGCCGCGAGCGCCGCCACCGCCGGCTCGATGCGGCCGTAAACGGGCGCGCGGTCGCCGCGGGCTAGCCGTACGTCGGTGCCCACTGCTTCCGCGCCGAGCACGTTGACGACCACCGGGAGGTCGCCGAGTGAGGCCGCCGCGACGGCGGCCAGTAGAGCTGACACGTCGTTGGCGCGGGTAGCGGTGAGAGAGAGCAGCAGCACGTCGATCTCGCCGCTGCTGGCAATCACCTCCAGTGTCGACTGCAGCTGGTCAGGGGTCGCGCCGGCGCCGAGGTCAACCGGGTTGTCGGCTGCGGGGACACCAATCCGATCTCGCGCCCCGGGCGAGAGCCGCGGGACGTCGAGGTCACTGACCGCGGCGGCGTCCGCGGCGAGCACGCCGGCGCCTCCGCCGTTGCCCACAATGCCGAGTCGGCCGCCGGCCGGCACGGGCTGCATCGCGAGCAGTCGGGCGGTGTCGACCAGCTGCCCCACGCCGTCCATCCTCAGCACCCCTGCCTGAGCGAACAGCGCGTCGACGGCCAGGTCGGAGGTGTACGCCGCGGCCGTGTGCGACCGGCCGGCGCGGGCGCCGGCGGCGGAGCGGCCGCCCTTGACGACGAGCACCGGGGTGGTGCGGCCGACTCGCCGGGCGAGCCGGGCGAACTTGCGCGGGTTACCCAGCGACTCCAGGTAGAGCGCGACGACCCGGACCCGTGGGTCGTGCCACCAGCGGAGCAGCAGGTCGTTGCCGCTGACGTCGAGCTTGTTGCCGAGCGAGACGAGGGCGGCCAGGCCGAGACCGTCCCGGGCGGCCTGCTCCGCGATCGACACGCCCACGGCGCCGGACTGGGTGGCCACTGCCACCGGGCCGTCGTGCACAGGGCCTCGGCCAAACCAGGCGGCGAGCCGGACGTCGGGATCGGTGTTGACGACCCCGAGGCAGTTGGGACCGACCAGGCGCATGTCGTGGCGGCGCACGATCCCCAGCAGGTCACGTTGCTTCCGGGCGCCGTCCTCGCCGGCCTCGCCCAGCCCGGCCGAGAGGACGATGACGGCGCGGACGCCGGCAGTCCCGCACTGCTCGACGACCGCAAGCACCTCCCGGGCCGGCACGGCTACCACCGCAAGGTCGACCGGACCGGGGATGTCTGCGACCGCGGCGTACGTCGGCAACCCGGCCGCTTCGAACGCGTGCGGGTTGACGGCGTGCACCGCTCCAGCGAAGCCGTTCTCGACGAGGCTGCGGACCACCTGGTACCCGACGTTGGTGGGGTTTCTGCCCGCCCCGATGACAGCGACGCTGCGCGGCGCCAGCACAGGCCCGAGGGACGCGGTCTCGGCGTGCGCCTCGCGCTCGTCCATCAGCTCGAGGGCATCGTCGTGGAGCACGGTGCTGAGCACTGACCGGGTCACACCCTGCTCCACCTGGTGCTCGCCGCGCAGGCCGGAGGATCCGAAGACGTCGAGCATCCGGTGATTCTCCGGCAGGGTGTCGGCGACTAGCTTCTGCACCCCTGCCGCTGCCGCACGTGACCGAATCTCCTCGAGAAGCAGCATGCCGATGCCCCGCTGCTGGTGCGCGTCGTCGACGAGAAGGGCGACTTCCGCCTCAACCTCTGTGAGGCGGTCCCAGCCGGCAACACCGACCACCGCGCCGCCCACTTCTGCCAGCACGGCATCGTGGTCCGGGTCACCGGGTCGGGCCAGGCCGCGCAGGTAGCGAGTCGCCGACTTCCGGTTGAGTGAGAAGAAGCGCAGGTAGACCGTTCGGTCGCTTAGTCGACCGGCTAGCTCGACGAGCGCCTTCTCGTCGGTGTTGGCCACCGGCCGGACCCGCACAACGTGGCCGTCACTGGTCAGCCCCTCCCACCCGGCTTCCGCGCCGACTGGCGCGCTCGCGGTCATATCCCAAGGGTGGCTGAGGCCGAGACTGGCCGGGAGAGACGAACGGCCCGGGCGGGGCAGACGATGGTCGCAACCGGGACTTGGGCACCTCGGTCATCGGCATCCGGATCTGATGGGACTTCTCCGATTCGGGACAAAGGCCCCTCGCGGCCAAGCTCGCACGCGCGCATGCTGAAGGCATGACGACAGTGCATCTCGACCTGGCTGCTGCCGTTGAGCTGGCCCGCCTCGCGCCCTCGGTGCACAACACCCAGCCGTGGCGGTTCCGGCCGGACGGTGTCGCGCTGACCCTGAGCCGTGACCCTGACCGCCGGCTCAAGGCGCTGGACCCCTCCGGGCGACAGCAGGTGATCAGCTGCGGCGCCGCTCTGCACCTCGCCCGGCTGGGGTTGCGGCTGCAGGGCGCCGACACCGAGATGGTGCCCTTCCCGACGCCGTCCGAGCCGGACGTGCTGGCTCGGCTGGTGCCGGTGCCCAGTCATACGGTCTCGGCTGAGGACGTCGTGCTCGCAGATGCCGCGCGGCACCGACACACGCAGCGCGGTCCGTTCGAGCCCCGCGTCGTCCCGCATGACGTCGTGGCTGAGATCCGAGCAGCCGCCCACGAGCGTGGCACATGGGTCCGGGTCGTCGACGACCCAGACGACCTGGCGGCGCTGACCGTACTGCTCGCACGGGCAGATGAGGATGAGCTGGCCGACCCGGCCTACCAGGAGGAGTTGGCCCGGTGGACGGCGCGGCCTGAGAGCACGCGCGACGGAGTCCCCGCCTCGGCGACGCCCGATGTTCACGGCCGGGCGACCAACCTGCGGCCACGCGACTTCAGCGGTGGCCGGGAGACCACGGCGGGCACCGCGGCCAACCCGCTGGCCGTGGAGCGCCCCCTCGCCCTGGTGCTCGGGACCGAGCAGGACACCCCAACCGACTGGCTGCGTGCCGGGGAAGCGCTGATGGCGCTGCTGCTCCGCGCTGCGGTGGAGGGCATACAGGCACAACCACTGGGCCAGGTGGTGGACCGGGAGTGGAGCCGGGCTCGCCTCGGCGCCGCGCTCGGCGTGGTGGGGCACCCGCAGATGGTGCTCAGGCTGGGCTACGCGAAGCCCGGCCCGGAGTCACCGCGCCGATCGTTGGACGACATCATCGACAGCTGATCTCGCAGTCGCGGATCTGGGCAGGGCCCTTCTTGGTGCCCGATGGCGGGGCGACTCGGACCCCAACGTCTGACCGGCCCCTGGGAGGATTCGCGTCCAGCGCGACGCTCCCGCCGACGTTCGGCTTCGTTCCACCCAGCACGGCGAGCCCCGCGGACCCTCGAGGCGAAGCGATCAGGCGGCGTAGGGCTGCCTGATGATCGTTCGGAGCTTGTCCGGCGCCGCCCGGCGCGGGTCACTGAGGTAGATCTCGTGGTGCTTGTGCAGACGACCGTCGTAGGTGAAGCCCCGTACCTGGAGGAAGTCGTGGAGGCGAGCGATGGTCGGCGCCTCGGCGGCGTAAGGCCCGACGTGCAGGACCTGTGCGGCGGCACCCTCCTCGAGACTGACCAGCTTGAGGGCGCCAACCGCGGGCAACGACTTCGTGGAGGCGACCTCGTCGATGAGGCGACCACGACCTCGTCGGCCACGGCGTCAGGCTGGCGGATCATCATCGTCCACTCCCAGTCCGACTTGTCACCGGTCGTGAACGTGCTCAGGTCTTCAGCCCACCACAGCCCCTCGAGCGGGGATACCTTGAAGTCTTGCCCGCCCTCCTTCTTCATCAAGAACTTGGCGGCGTAGGAAACGGCGTACAGGGCCTGGACGGCAGCCGTGTACGCCGGGCTGGTGTTGGGGTGCCCGCGACCGTGAAGGGCCAAGAACCTCAACCGGGGGACGTGGACGAGCTGCGGCGTCGTCTCGGCTCGGTACAGCCGGTCAACGGAGCCGGGCTTCAACGTCGTCGTCATTGCGGGACCTCCTTCCCATGAAGGCTCGGCAACGTCCGGATCCGCCCCGGGGCGAGGGTTGAACTTGCAGACGTTGACCATGATCAAGGCGAGACGACATGCGGATCAGCAAGTGTCCCGTCGTCTACTCCTGATGCTCGAGCTCAGGTTCCTTCCGGTCCCTGTGCGCCGAAGAGCGAAGTGCCTGGAGTACGTGGTGGCTGTAGACCTCGAAGCCGAGCATTGCCTCAACATGCCGCCGGGCATCGTCGGTCGAGCGGTCCCTGGTGGCTGCCAGAGCGCTGACGCGCTCGAGCCGCTGCTTGAGCTCGACGCACAACACCTCGGTGAGGAAGGTCGCGAGCTCGTCGGCTGAACCAGTTTCTACCGCATGTTCGGCAAGCGGGATGACTGGCCCAACTGACAGCCCGGCAGGTTTCAGACCCGTGTACGGCGCGCCCTCCCCAGCGCGGTGAACGCGGACAACAGTCTCGAAGAAGAGGCGGTCTGCGACCTCGCGAGCCTCTGGGGCGAGACCTCGGACCGGTGTCACCGCGTCGAACATGGTGCGGACCTCGGACTCACCATCGGCGTGGACAAAGGGAAGGACGAGGTCGACGTCGCCAGCCACGAGCGCCTGTCGCGCAGCGGAGACAACGGGGCCATCTAATGAGTCGCAGTGGGGGGGCATGGCTTCTCCCGTCGATAGTTCGCCATGGGGTGTGGCGGTACCGAGGAGTGGTTCTCCCCGTACAGTTCCCACGCTGAGCCGGTGCCGCGATGCGACAGTAGGGCCGAAGGTCCTGATCCGGTCGGTGCCCACCAGTCAGGGCTGGGCGGCACGTTCGAGAAGTCGCTGGTTGTCGTCCCACGGCACTTCGACCGCCGAAGATCTCAGACCACTCGATCTGGCCACCGTTCACCTGGCCCACCCAGACGCGCGGTCAGGTCGGCGGCCGGTCCGCGACCGAGGGCATCCGACAGCGGCACCCGGATCGGTGCTGGAGGTGTCGCCTGCGCTGCCAGTCGCCGTGCCTTTGGCCACGGAGCTCCTCCCCGCCGCCAGCTGCGGCGTCCCCGCCTGACGCCGGGGCGGCAGGGGCTGAGGTCACGACCCGACCCGTTCCCAGCCGCGGGGTGGCCTCCGTGAGCCCAGTGAGTCGTCCCGTGAGCGGTAGACGATGTAGGGACGGGTCAGGTAGCCGAGCGGGGCGCTGAACACATGGACCAGCCGGGTAAAGGGCCAGAGGGCGAACAGCGCGAAGGCTGCCAGCGCGTGCAGCTTGAACCCGATCGGTGCCGCCACCATGAGTGCCGGCTGCGGGTCGAGCCGGAAGATCCCGCGGAACCAGATCGAGACGCCCTCGCGGTAGTCGTAGTGGCCGAAGATGTTGGCCGCCACCGTATTCGCCAGTCCGAGGACGATGACAGCTCCGAGCACGGCGTACATCGCCTTGTCCATGCGGGTGGTCGCGGAGAAGACCGGGCCGACGGTTCGGCGGCGGTAGATCAGGATTGCCATCCCGACCACGGTGCACACGCCGGCCACGGTGCCCACCGAGACAGCGGACGCGTGGTACATGCCCTCGGTGACCCCGACCTTCTCGGTCCACGACTTCGGGATCCCGAGGCCCATGACATGCCCGAGGATCACGAACAGCAGCCCGAAGTGGAACAGCGGGCTGCCCAGCCGCAGCAGCCGGCTCTCGTAGAGCTGGGACGACCGGGTCGTCCAGCCGAACTTGTCGTAGCGGTAGCGCCACCAGTGCCCGACGGCGAACACCGCGAGGCATACGTAGGGGACCACCACCCACAACAGGGTGCCCGCGGTGCCGACGTCGCTCGAGCTGTCGACGGCAGTCACCGGCGGACCGCCTCGGTGAGGTCGACCGGCCTGCGGGTCGGGAACGGCAGGGACACCGGCATCGCCTCCGGCGGCGCGAACGGCGCGAGCCCGACCTCTTCGGTCGGTGGCCCCTGGACGGCGAGCCGGTGCACCGCCTCCCGCTCGTCACCCGCCAGCGCGGGGAGGGTTGCGGTCACGGCCCGGACCACGTCGGCGTACGGCGACCGCGCGTCCTCGAGAGCGAGGCGCAGCAGCTCGACGCCAGCCCGGTGGTCGAGCAGCAGCTGCCGTCCGCCTCGGGGCTCGAGGGCGGCGTACTCCAACACGACCGCGAGGTGGTCGGGCAGCTCGTCCGGCCTGAGCTCTAGACCGGCCGCGCGGTAGGTCATCTTGAACTCCAGCAGCGCGACGCCGCGCTTCCGAGTGTCCCCGTGCGCGTAGTAGGTGAGGTACAGGCAGCAGCGGCGCTTGTGGTCGAAGGTCTCGACGTAGTGCCGGGCGAGGTCCAGCGTGGCCGTGTTGCGCGCGTGCTCGAGAAAGCGTCGCAACGGGGTCGCCGCGACGTCCGGCAGGTCGGCCACCTCCTCGGCCAGCACCGGCAGCTCCTCGGCGAGGGCGTCGTCGGGGTAGCCGAGCAGCACCGACGCGACCTGCCAGGTGGAGGGCCACGACGTGGCCCGGTCGCGATTCACGAGGGGTCCTTGGTCGCCGGGGCGGCGGCGTCCGGCCCACGTGGCGGGAACAGGCCCGGTGGTGCGCCACGGCCGTCCCAGTTGAGCAGGTTGACCCGGCTCCCCTTGTCGTCCGGGGCGACGATGGTGTCCGAGGTCTGCCGGGCCTGCAGCATCTGGAAGTTCTCAACCGCGATCGGCGACGTGCCACCCGAGCCCTCGCCGAACGGCCCGGACCCGCCCATGCCGGGCCCGCCGTCGTAGTCGAGGCTGCACTCGGTGGCCAGCTCCTCGAGGGAGTGCGCCTGCTCGGCGTGGGCGGGCGGGATGACGTAGCGCTCGTCGTACTTCGCGATCGCCAGCAGCCGGTACATGTCGTACATCTGCTCGCCGGACATCCCGACCGCGTTGGCGATGCTCTCGTCGGGGTCGCGGCCCATGTTGATGTCCCGCATGTAGCAGCGCATCGCGGCGAGCTTGTGCAGGACAGCGTCGACAGGGGCGACGTCACCGGCGGTGAACAGCTCGGCGAGGTACTCGATGGGAATGCGCAGCGCGTCGATCGCGGCGAACAGGTTGCCCTTGTCCTCCGCGTCGAAGCCGGTGTCCTTGACGACGTCGACCACCGGCGAGAGGGGTGGGATGTACCAGACCATCGGCATCGTGCGGTACTCCGGGTGCAGCGGCAGCGCCACCTTGAACCGGTT
>DASVED010000418.1:0-4532 GCA_036380775.1 Actinomycetes bacterium | reverse complement strand
CCGCCACCGGGATCGACCGGGTGCCACGTGCGGCGGACTCCACCTCGACGGTCGCCCCGACGGCCAGCAGCACCGGATGGGCGTCACCAGCAGGTGAGGCCGAGCCGAGGTTGCCGCCGACCGTGCCGCGCACCCTGATCTGCGGTGAGCCCACGGTGCGGGAGGCCATCGCCAGCCCTGGCGCGTGCGCGCCGAGCTCGGACATCACCCGCGCGAAGCTGACCCCCGCACCGAGCCGGATCCCGCCGTCGTCGGCGTGGGACCACTCGCGCAGCTCGGGTACCCGGGTGAGGTCGACCAGAACGTCCGGCCGGTGCCGGTCGAAGTTGAGGTCGACCATGACGTCGGTCCCGCCCGCGATCGGTGTTGCACCGGGGTGCTCCGCCCGGGCGGCCAGCGCGTCCGCCCAGGTGGTCGGTGCCAGGAACTCCATCGGTCCGACTCAGCCCCTCTCCCGTTGCTCGCAGCGAACATAGGCTCTGGGCAGGGTCTGGTGCACGCGTCCGAGCGGAGGCAGGTCCGGGTCGGGTGTCTTGTCGGGTTCCGGCGCGACGTCGACGCCGCCGCTCACTCCGCGTCGAAGCCGTCCCAGCTCTTCGGCGGGATCAGTGGCTTGGTGGCGCGGGCCTTCAGCTGCTGGACAGCCCACGTGTTGCCGTCGGGGTCGCTGAACCCGAAGAGCGTGCCCCCGTCGCGCTCGTCGAACACGGTGATCTCGCTCGCCTCGACCCCGCGGGACAGCAGCTCCGCCCGTGCCGCTTCGGCGTCGGCCACGCAGAGCTGCAGCCCGCGCATCGAGCCCGGCGCCATCTCGTTCTGCGCCGGCAGGTCCCCGACGACGATCGAGCAGCCCGACCCCCGTGGCGTCAGCTGCGCGACGTGCATGTGCTCGTTCCGGGTGTCGTGGTCGAGGGCGAACCCGACCTGGTCGCGGTAGAACGCGATCGACCGGTCGATGTCGCTCACCGGGAGCAGGACGACTTCCAAGGTCCAGTCCACGGTCGGACCTCCTCGACGGGTCGGGCCAATGCAGAGTCGTGCCGGGCCGTGATGTCAGGGCAGGCGCATGTGCAGGCGGATGATGGTGCCAGCCGCGCCGGAGCGGACCTGGACGAGGTCGCAGAGCTGGTTGGCGAGCCACAGGCCGCGGCCGTTGATCCGCTCGAGCGAGGGCCGCTGACGGCCGACGAGCGGGTTGGCGATGACGCCACTGTCGGTGACCTCGCAGACGATGACCGACGGCTCCGTCCAGACGCGGAGCAGGCCGATCCCGCCACCGTGCAGCAGGCTGTTCCCCGCGACCTCGTCGACGGCCAGGGTCAGGTCGTCGCTGCGCTCCTCGTCGAGGCCCACTTCGGTGCACTGCCGGCGCACGAGCCGCCGCACCGACCCCAGCTCTCCGTTCGTGATGGGCAGCTCGACCGAGGCTCCGGCCGGCGGCGGCAGCGGGTGGCCGCGCAGCGCCCTCGACGGTGGCACGGAGTGGTAGGAGTTGCTCGCCGAGCGCCCGTCGGCGTCGACGACGACGGGATGGGTGGCCAGCGCCTGGTCGAGGACGCCCCCTGCGAGGGAGGACACGTCGTACGGACACAGGAGCCGCCACGCCGGCCCGTCACCGAACGCCAGGTTGAGCAGCGACTCGTGCAGCTGGCACTCGGCGAGCTCGGCCGGTGACCGGTCTGCCCAGATCGGCTCGCCGATGCCGCGGACCGGGCGACCGAGCGCGGTGTGCCGGTCCAGAAACTCCCGCCAGGCCGGGATGATCCGAGCCGGGTTGGCGCCCATCTCGGCCATGTCCTCGACGCGCACGCCGGGCTCGTCGGCGAAGAAGTTGCGCAACCACGCCGCCCGCTGGCCCGGGACGGCCACGAGCACGGCCTCACCGAGCTCGACCCCCTCACGGATGAAGGAGATCGACTGCTCGAGGAACCCTGCAGGCTCGGAGTACATGAACGCCTCGTGCGAGAACCCCGGGACCGGGCTCAGGTCGGCGGTCTGAGCCGTCACTGGGCCTTCATCTGCGAGAGGTCGTCGGACACAGCGAACAGGCTACTCGCCATCCCAGTCTGGCTCCGGTGTCTCGGCGCCCGGTTCGGGCGTGCCCTCGGGACCGGCGGGTCCCGATGTGACCTCCGCGTGCCGGGCGTGCAGGCGCTCGCGGATCTCCTCCGGGGAGTAGCTCCGGCGCCGTCGCTCGGCCCTCGCCACGACGGCACCGGTGGCCGCGACGCCGACGATCCCGGCCAAGCCGATCAGCTTCCAGGGCACCGCCCACGTCCTCATGCCTCGTAGGTTAGGCCCCGTGCCTGCCCGGGGTTCCTCCTCCCGCCAGGGCACACCGCTGTCCCTGGACGCCGCCGTCGAGCTGACCCGCACCGGGGACGTCTGGCTCTTCCGCGGCCACACGGTCGCCGACCGGGCCATCCAGCTCTCGACGAACAGCCCGGTGAACCATGTCGGGATGTCGGTGGTGCTGGACGACCTGCCACCGCTGATGTGGCACGCCGAGCTGGGACGCTCGCTGCCCGACGTGTGGTCGGGGGCGCACCACCGCGGCGTCCAGCTGCACGTGCTCCGGGACGCAGTCCTGACCTGGGGCACCCGGTACGGCCAGCGGGCCTGGCTGCGCCAGCTGCACCAGCCGGGAGGTGAGGTGACGCGGGAGATGGAGGACGCGCTGCTGCGCACGGTTGCCCGGCTGGACGGCACCCCGTTCCCGTCGACGACGCGGCTCGCCTCGCGCTGGTTGCTGGCGCGGCGACGTCCGGAGCGAGGAACGAGCGGAGGCGGAGCGCGGCAAGGACTGTTCGGTCGGGTGCCGGTCCGAAGGGGCGGCCCGGCCCCGGAGCTGGAGACCGCGTTCTGCGCCGAGGTGGTCGCGGCGAGCTACCACGCGATGGGCCTGCTGCCCGACGACCGGGGACCGAGCTGGTACGACCCCGGCCGGTTCTGGTCCGGGGACGACCTCGCGCTGGTCGGCGGGGCCTGGCTCGGCGGCGAGATCGCGGTGGACCTGCCCGCGGGATTCCACAAAGCGGACGAATCGGTCTCTTGACCCACACACCGGACGCTCCTACTGTGCCGCGAAGGCCACATCAGACACCCGGTGACTTCCACGTCGACTTCCACATCGCGGAAGGAGGGGGATGACCGCTCCACCCCCGTCCCCGCTTCCCGTCGTGATCGCGCCGGACAAGTTCAAGGGCAGCCTGAGCGCGACCGAGGCCGCCGAGGCGATCGCCGCGGGAGCCCGCGACGCGGCCGGCCGGATCGGGCTCGCCCTGGACCTCAGGCTCCGGCCGGTCGCCGACGGCGGGGAGGGCATCGTCGCCGCTGCCGCCGCCGCCGGCTACACGCTGCGCACGGTCACCGTGACCGGACCCCTCGGCGCCCCGACGCAGGCCCAGCTCGCCGTCGGGACCGATCCGGTGGACGGGACGCCGACGGCCGTGGTGGAGCTCGCCGCCGGCTCCGGGCTGGCCCTGCTGCCCGGCGGCCACGGGGATCCCAGCAGTGCCCTGAGGGCCAGCACCTACGGGACGGGTGAGCTGCTCCGCGCGGCCCTCGACCAGGGGGTGCGGCGGATCGTGCTCGGGCTCGGCGGCTCCGCGGCGACCGACGGCGGCTCCGGGATGGCCGCCGCGCTCGGCGCCCGGTTCCTCGACGTCGACGGGCATGAGCTGCCGCCCGGCGGCGCCGCTCTGGGTGCCCTGGTCCGGGTCGACGTCGGCGGCCTGGACGCCCGGCTCGCCGACGTCGAGATCGTGGTGGCCAGTGACGTCGACAACCCCCTGACCGGCCCACGCGGCGCGGCGGCCGTCTTCGGACCCCAGAAGGGTGCCGGGACGACCGAGGTCGGGATCCTCGACGAGGGACTGCGGCGGCTGGCCGACGCGCTGCGCCGCGACGTGGGTGCCGACGTCGAGACGACGCCCGGAGCAGGTGCGGCGGGCGGTGCCGGCGCCGGGGCCCTCGCGCTGCTCGGCGCCCGTCTCGTCCCCGGCATCGACCTCGTCCTCGACCTGGTCGGCTTCGACGGCGCTCTCGACGGCGCCCGGCTGGTGGTGACCGGCGAAGGGTCGCTGGACGAGCAGAGCCTCGGCGGGAAGGCCCCGGTCGGCGTTGCCCGCCGCGCCGCCGGCAGGGGTGTCCCCGTCGTGATGCTCGCCGGCCGCATCGACGTCGACGATGCCGGCCGGTCCGTGCTGGCCGACATGGGCGTCGTGGGACTGCACGCCTTGACCGACATCGAGCCGGACGTGTCCCGCGCCCAGCGAGGGGCAAGAAGCCTGTTGCGTGACATGGCCGGCCGGGTGCTGCGGCCCCTGCTGGCCGACCTCACCCACGTACGCCCTCCGACCCCCCACGAGGAGCAGCTGATATGAGCAGCGCTGACGGCGTCCGCGTCGAAGGACCGATCAACGACCGCTACGGCGAGGTGCTCACCGAGGATGCGCTGGCGTTCCTCGCCGGGCTGCACCGGGCGTTCGACGCGCGCCGCCGCGAGCTGGTCGCGGCCCGGACCGCGCGGT
>DASVED010000417.1:0-4827 GCA_036380775.1 Actinomycetes bacterium | reverse complement strand
GGCACCGGCTGACCCAGCCAGCTCCGTGCTGCGCTCTCCACCACCCGCCCGGTGGGCGACGGGTGAGGTCGGCCGGTCCACGGGGAAGGAGTTCGGACACCAGCAGTCCGGAGCCAATGGGAGTTGCCGTGAGGTACGTGGAGATCCGCAGGCACACAGACAACGACGGTGACCAGCTCAGCAGCGACGGCATCGCGGCGGCCGAGGAGATCGGCAGGACGGCGCTGCACCCGCCGTACGCCCTGTTCGTCTCGACCGGCGCGGCGCGCGCCAACCAGATGGTGGAGATCCTGCGGGCAGCCGCCGGCCAGGGTGACGCTCCGGTGCACGCCGAGACCGGGCTGCGCTCGACGGTCGAGGACAGGTGGCGCGAGGCGAGCAAGGCCACCGACGGCGGCAACGTGGAGGCGATGCGCCGCGTGGACCCCGACCTCGTCGAGAAGGAGTCCCAGCTGCTCGGCTCGGCGCTGCGCGGTGTCGTGGAGCAGCTGGTCGACGGCGAGCGCGCGCTGGTGGTCGGGCACAGCCCGACCAACGAGGCGGCCGTCCTGGGGCTGACCGGGACCGAGGTCGCCCCGCTCGGCAAGGGCGAGGGAGTCCTCGTCGTCGAGGACAACGGGAAGTACGCCGTCGAGCCGCTGCCCTGACGCCTCCGGGAGCCGCTGGAGAACCAAAGGCTGGTCATGATTCGGCAAGCGCCGACTGCAGCCTCTTGACGGCCTCGTTCCGGCCCGGACTACGGTGCGCCCCGGATCGGACGAAGGTGACACACCTCACAATTCACCCCTCGGCGAGCTACCGCCGTGGGGCCGGTCCCGCACGTCTCCATTCACCTCACGAAGGAGCAGGCAGACATGGCAGGACCCCTCGCGCGGCGGGCCACCCGGCTCGCCGTCACCGCCGCGGTCGCCACCGCGACCGCGGCGCTGTCCTTGGGCAGCGCGGCCGCCGCGGCACCCGACGCGCCGGAGCGCTCGACCGGGAAGCCGGCTCCGGTCGTCGGCACGAACAGCCCGCGCGCCATCCCCGACCGCTACATCGTGGTCATGGACAAGACCGTCACCGCGGCACAGCGCAGTAACGCCGCCGACCAGGCCAGGGCGAACGGCGGTCAGGTGCACTTCCGCTACTCCAGCGCGCTCAAGGGCTTCGCAGCCACGTTGCCGGCCCGCGCCGTCGACCGGCTCCGCGCCAACCCCAACGTCAGCTACATCGAGGCCGATCAGCGCGTCAGCGCCGACGCGACCCAGTCCCCGGCTACGTGGGGGCTCGACCGGATCGACCAGCGGGCCCTGCCGCTCAACAACTCCTACACCTACACGCCGACCGGCTCCGGAGTGAACGCCTACGTCATCGACACCGGCATCCGGCGTACCCACAGCCAGTTCGGCGGCCGGGCGTTCAGCGGCTACACCGCGATCAACGACGGCCGCGGCTCCGACGACTGCAACGGCCACGGAACGCACGTGGCCGGCACGGTCGGCGGGTCGACGTACGGCGTGGCCAAGGCCGTCCGCCTGTACGCGGTCAGGGTGCTCGACTGCGCCGGCAACGGCACGGACTCCGGCGTGATCGCCGGTGTCGACTGGGTGACGGCCAACAAGGTCCGGCCAGCAGTTGCCAACATGAGCCTCGGCGGCGGGATCTCGACGGCCCTCGACAACGCAGTCACGAACTCGATCAACAGCGGCGTGACGTATGCCGTGGCTGCTGGCAACGACGGGCTGAACGCGTGCAACTACTCCCCCGCCCGCGCGGCTGCCGCCATCACGGTCGGCTCGACGACGAGCACAGATGCGCGCTCGTCGTTCTCGAACTATGGCACCTGCCTTGACCTGTTCGCGCCGGGTTCGAGCATCACCTCGTCGTGGTACACCAGCGACACCGCGACGAACACGATCAGCGGGACGTCGATGGCGACACCGCACGTCGCGGGCGTCGCGGCGCTCTACCTCCAGGGCAACACCGGCGCGGCCGCGTCGACCGTGCGTGACGCGATCGTCAACACCTCGACGGCCAACGTCGTGACGAGTGCCGGCACCGGCTCACCGAACCGGCTGCTCTACTCGCCGCTCACGACCGGAGGTGGCACGCCGCCTCCGTCGGGCTGCACCTCACCGGTCAGCGGGTCGCTGTCCGGCACGGGTGACTACGACATCCACCCCGGTGGCACCTACTACCAGTCGACTGTGTCCGGCACCCACAAGGGCTGCCTGACCGGCCCGTCGGGCGCCGACTTCGACCTCTACCTCTACAAGTGGAACGGCTCGTCCTGGTCGATCGTCGCGCGCGGCGAGACGGCGAGCTCCAGCGAGACGGTCACTTATTCGGGCACCGCGGGCTACTACTACTGGGAGGTCTACTCCTACAGCGGCTCCGGCAGCTACACGTTCTCGTCCGCGAGGCCGTGAGCTAGTCAGATTCACCGCGAGTCGCGTGGGCCCGGGCAGGCACGGCTGCCCGGGCCCACGTCACGCTCGCTCAGCCGAAACCCATCGCTCGGGCCTCCGCCTCGAGGAACTCGCTCGCGGAACGCGGCTTGATGCTTCGCTCGCGCAACGGCGCGTCGTCCCAGCGCGGCGTGACCATGTCCTGCAGCACGCCGGTGCCGAAGACAGACGCCAGCCCGTCCCGGGGCCTGGCAAGGAGGCGCATTCCGAGCCGAGCCACGGGCAGCGGCATCGCCTGTCGCTTCATCCTGCGACCGGTGAGTCGCTCCGCCACCGCGATCGCCCCGTTGCGGCTGAGCGCCTCCGGTCCACCGAACTCGACGACGTCCGGCGGGGCAGGCTCGGTTGTCACGGCGACGATCAGCTGAGCGGCGTCGTCCGTGCTGACCCAACGTCGCAGGGTGTCGCCCTTACCGAACACGGCAACCTTCCCCGCCTGCATGTCGAAGCGACCCAATGACGCCAGGTGGATCTCCTGGAAGGCGTCGGGCCGGACGACGGTCACCTGCATCGACGATGCGCCGAGCCGCCGCTCGGTCGCGAGCTTGGCGCGCTCCAGCGGGAAGCCGAGGCCGGCATCGACGCCGGCGTACGAGACGTAGATGAAGCGACGTACACCGGCTTCTTCCGCGGCTTCGACCAAGGAGGCCATCCCCACGTCGTCGACCTCCCGGATCGAGGGGCCACCGGTCCCGCTCAGCCGCCCGGCGATCGCGGTCGCCGTCGCGATCACGGTGTCCACACCCGCGCAGGCAGCCCGGAGGCTGACCGGGTCGGTGAGGTCTCCGCGGACCGTCTGCGCACCGATCGACGTCAGGGCGGTGTCGTCCGTTTGCGGACGGACCAGGCACCGCACGTCGTCGCCTCGGTCCCGCAACCGCCGAACGACACGACCGCCCAGGTCCCCGGTCGATCCGACAACAAGGATCATGGCCGCCTCCCGGCCCGAGGCTAGTCCGGCGACTCTGCGTGGCGCACCGGATTGTCACGCCGAACGGCTTACCGTCCACCTGTGGCACCCGACGTCCCGACCCTCGAGGAGACGCGCGACGAGCATGCCGTCCGCCGGGCCCGCAACTACCGCCGCGTGGGCCTGGTCGCGGTCTCGTTCGTCGTCCTGGCAGGGCTGGTCGGGCTGCTCGGCATCCGGTCCGCGACGGCGACGGCCTCCGGCGACGGTTATCTGCTGACGGTCCGCCACGCCCAGGTGACCAGGGCAGGTCTCGCCGTGCCGATGCACGTGCGCGTGACGCATCCCGGTGGCTTCAGCGGCCCGATCACGATCGCGATCAGCTCGCAGCTCTTGGAGCGCTTCGACTTCCAGAACTTCTACCCCAATCCCAGCAAGGAGACGGCCTCGGCGAATTTCCTGTTCTACGAGTTCGACCCGCCGCCCGGTGAGGTGTTCCAGCTCAACGTCGACGCCAGGACCTCGCCCGACCAGAACGGCTCCGCGGATCGATACGAGGTGCGGCTGATGCAGGGCTCCTCGCCGGTGGCGACCGTCGACTTCCGGATGTGGGTGGCCCCGTGACCGAGGCAGTGCGCTGATGGAGATCGTCATCCGCGCGGGAGTGATGTTTCTGTTCCTCTGGCTCGTCACCCGGATGGTGGGCAAGCGTGAGCTCGGTCAGCTCTCCGCCTTCGAGCTGGTGCTCCTCGTCACGATGGGCGACCTGGTCCAGCAGTCGATCACCCAGGAGGACTATTCGGTCACCGGCGGAATGCTCACGATCGGCACGTTCGCCCTCTTGTCGGTGGCCATGTCGTTCACCAGCTGGCGGTTCCCTGGATCACGGGCAGTCCTGGAGGGCCGCCCGGCCGTCGTGGTCCGGGACGGGATCGCGCAGGAGCGGGTGATGGCCGACGAGCGGCTCACTCGGACCGAGCTGTTGGAGGCTGCCCGCAAGAACGGGGTCCGCGACCTCGCTGATGTCGAGCTTGCCGTCCTCGAGAATGACGGCAGCGTGACGTTCTTCCAGAGAACGAGCAGCTGAGCGACGACACCGACGCCGCGACATCCGGTCGGGGATCATGCCGAGCTCCGGCCGAGTGTCCACGCGTGGGTGCAGTCACGGCAGCGTGACGTCGGCCGCCCTGCCCCCGTGGAGGTGCCGAGCTCGAGCAGGCCGCGGTTCTCCAGCGCGGTCATGGCCGGGTTGCGCAGGCCGTACAGGATGGGGATCACCGATTCGGACCCGCAGCGGGGGCACGCGTTCTCGACCGCAAGCCCGTCGTCGTCCTCGTAGTCGTCGCCCTCGCCGCCGAGCTCGTCGAACGGGCAGCCACAGCTGAGCAGCTGCCGACCGCACCGGGGGCACCGCGCCAGGTCGCAGCCGAGGTGGTGGTAGCCGCCGGGCTCGACCCCGCAGTCTCC
>DASVED010000416.1:0-3691 GCA_036380775.1 Actinomycetes bacterium | reverse complement strand
CCCAACGATGGTTCTCGGGCAAGGGACGCGACTCCACGGTGGAGGCCGTCCGGGTGCTGGCCTGGTTGGGCGACCCCGAGGCGGACGTGCGGTTGGCGATGTGCCTGGTCGACGTCACCGCCCAGGTGGGCGAGCGGGCGGTCTCGGACGTGTACCAGGTGCCGCTGTCCTACCGCACCGAGCGACAGGGCCAGATCGAAGGCGCCTACATCGGCGAGGTCGAGACCGAGGGCGGCGCGCTTGCGCACGTCTACGACGCGGTGCACGACCGTGAGGCGGTCGCCCTGCTGGTCGACGCGCTGGTGGGTCGGTCCATGCCCGCGCCGCTGCGGGCGCAGGTGGTGGAGCCGCAGGACACGGACCTGTCCGGACCGAGCGTGGTGCTGACCGGCGAGCAGAGCAACACCAACGTCGTTGTCGGCGACCGGCTGCTGCTGAAGGTGTTCCGGCGGGTGCTGCCCGGCCGCAACCCCGACATCGAGGTGCTCGACGCGCTCACCCGGGCCGGCTCCGAGGAGATCGTGCCCCTGATCGGGTGGATCGAGCTCGTCGGCAACGCCGACGGGGAGCCCACCGACCTCGCGATGCTGTCGGAGTTCCTGCGGATGTCGACGGACGGCTGGGACCTCGCGCTGACCAGCGTGCGCGACCTCTTCGCCGAGCGCGACCTGCACCCCGAGGAGGTCGGTGGCGACTTCGCCGCCGAGTCGCACCGGCTCGGAGCCACCATCGGCACGCTTCATGCCGAGCTGGCCGCATCGATGCCCACCGCCACCTGGGGGCCGGACGAGATGGCCGCGGTCGCCGTTCGCATGCGCAACCGGCTGGACGCTGCTCTCGACGAGGTGCCCGAGCTGGCGGAGTACGCCGAGCGGCTCGGGTCGTTGGTCGACGAGGTCACCGGCTCGGTCACCGCGATGCCCGTACAGCGCGTGCACGGCGACCTGCACCTCGGACAGACCCTGCGGACGATGCGGGGCTGGCGGATCATCGACTTCGAGGGCGAGCCGGCCAAGCCACTGACCGAGCGGGTGGCACTCGACACGCCCGTCCGCGACGTCGCGGGGATGCTCCGCTCGTTCGACTACGCGGCGCAGAGCCAGTGGGCCGACTCGCTCGGCGACCACCAGCTCGCCGCCCGGGCCACGGAGTGGTCGACCCGCAACCGGAACGCCTTCCTCGACGGCTACACGGAGGCGACAGACAGGGACCCGCGCGGCAACGACGCGCTGCTGCGCGCGTACGAGGTCGACAAGGCCATCTACGAGGTCGTGTACGAGGCGCGGAACCGCCCGAGCTGGCTCGCCATCCCACTGCGTGCCATCGCCCGTCTGGTCGGGGCAGACTCGGCAACCCCAGGAGGTAGCTCATGACCACGACCGCGAGGAAGCCCGTCGAACCCGGTGTGCTCGACGCGCTGGCCGCGGGGACGCACCACGACCCGCACAGCGTTCTGGGCGCGCACCCGCACCGGGGGACGGTGACCGTGCGGACGCTCCGGCCGCTGGCGCGCAGCGTCGAGGTGGAGCACGCCAAGGGCTCCGTTCCGCTGGAGCACGAGGGTGCGGGGGTCTGGGTCGGTGTCCTCGACCAGCCCGACGTCGACGACTACCGGCTCCGGGTGGCCTATGAGAACGCCGAGCCGCAGCTCGTCGATGATCCTTACCGCTACCTGCCGTCACTCGGTGAGATGGATCTGCACCTCATCGGGGAGGGACGCCACGAGCAGCTGTGGAGCGTGCTGGGCGCACACCTGCGCAGCTACACCAGCCTGGCCGGACCGGTGCTGGGCACGTCGTTCGCGGTGTGGGCACCGAACGCCCGCGGTCTCCGCGTCGTCGGCGACTTCAACTTCTGGGACGGCCGATCGCACCCGATGCGCGCGATGGGCTCCTCCGGGGTGTGGGAGCTGTTCGTGCCCGACGTCCCGGCGGGCGCGGTGTACAAGTTCCAGATCCTCGGCCAGGACGGGCAGTGGCACGACAAGGCCGACCCGATGGCGCGCAAGTCCGAGCAGGCACCGGCGACGGCCTCCATCGTGCACAACTCCATCTACACCTGGGGCGACGACGAGTGGATAGCCGCTCGCCAGAGGCTCTCGCCGCACGAACGGCCCATGAGCGTCTACGAGGTGCATCTGGGGTCGTGGCGCTCCGGTCAGACCTACCGTGACCTGGCCGACAGCCTCGTCTCGTACGTGACCGAGACCGGCTTCACCCACGTCGAGCTGCTGCCGGTGATGGAGCACCCCTTCGGTGGCTCCTGGGGCTACCACGTCACGGGCTTCTTCGCCCCGACCTCGCGCTTCGGGGACCCCGACGACTTCCGGTTCCTGGTCGACCGGCTTCATCAGGCCGGCATCGGCGTGATCCTCGACTGGGTCCCCGGCCACTTCGCGACCGACGAGTGGGCGCTGGCCCGCTTCGACGGCACCCCCCTGTACGAGCACCCCGACCCGCAGAAGGGCTGGCACGCGGAGTGGGGCTCGTTCATCGTCGACTTCGGTCGCCGTGAGGTGCGCAACTTCCTGGTGGCCAACGCCGTCTACTGGCTGGAGGAGTTCCACGTCGACGGTCTGCGGGTCGACGGGGTGGCGTCGATGCTCTACCTCGACTACTCGCGCGAGGAGGGCGAGTGGACGCCGAACCAGTACGGAGGCCGCGAGAACCTCGACGCGGTGGCGCTGCTGCAGGAGGTCAACGCCACCTGCTACCGGCGCGTGCCCGGCACGACGGTGATCGCCGAGGAGTCCACGTCGTGGCCGGGCGTCACCCGGCCGACCCATGTCGGCGGCCTCGGCTTCGGCTTCAAGTGGAACATGGGGTGGATGCACGACTCGCTCGGGTACATGTCCCAGGAGCCGATCTATCGCCAGTACCACCACCACCAGATGACGTTCGCGATGATGTACGCCTACACCGAGAACTTCGTGCTCCCGATCTCGCACGACGAAGTGGTGCACGGCAAGGGCTCGCTGCTGCGCAAGATGCCCGGCGACCGGTGGCAGCAGCTCGCCAACCTGCGGGCCTACCTTGCCTACATGTGGGCCCACCCGGGCAAGCAGCTGCTGTTCATGGGCTGCGAGATCGCCCAGGACACCGAGTGGTCCGAGCAGCGCGAGCTGGACTGGTGGCTGCTGGACGATCCGTTCCACCGTGGCATCCAGTCCCTGGTGTCCGATCTCAACCGGACCTACCGTGACCTTCCCGCGTTGTGGGGCACAGACACCGATCCGGAGGGCTTCAGCTGGATCGACGCCAACGACTCGAACAACAACGTCTTCAGCTTCGTGCGCGGCAGCGGGAAGACGACGGAGCCGCTGCTGGTCTGCGTATCCAACTTCGCGGCGGTCCCGCACCACGGCTACCGCCTGGGACTGCCCGCCGACGGGCGGTGGGCAGAGGTCATCAACACCGACGCCGACTCCTACCGCGGGTCCGGTGTGGGCAACCTGGGTGGCGTCGATGCCGCCGAGACGCCGTGGCACGGCCGGCCCGCGTCGGCGACCCTGACCCTTCCTCCCCTGGGCACGGTCTGGCTGCGGCACGACGGGTGACCGAGGACTTCCAGCCGCAACCCACCCTGCGTGACGGGGAGGGCAAGGACGCGGTCGTGCTCAGACCATGGCGCGACGACGACGTCGCGTCGGCACGACTGCAGCACGACGACGAGATGACCTACTGGTCGGACG
>DASVED010000415.1:0-5354 GCA_036380775.1 Actinomycetes bacterium | reverse complement strand
CCAAGGGCGACTCCAAGGGCTCCGACTCGACCGCTGCCAAGGACGGGACGGGCGACAAGGCCGGCGCGAAGACCACGAAGCCCGAGCCGGCATCGACCACCAGCGGCTCCGGATCGAGCGGGTCCTCCGGATCGTCGGGCGGCTCGTCGTCCGGCTCGTCGTCGAGCGGATCGTCCACAGCCGGCAGCGCCGCCTGACCGCCGTTGTGGACGGCGCCGGGGCGTCGCCGTCGCGCCGTTAGTCTCCTGCGCCATGACGACCACCAGGCCGTACGCCGGTCTGCGCGCCGACATCGGCGTGATCGGGGGGTCCGGGCTCTACTCGCTCCTCGACGGCGAGACCGTCGAGGTCGACACCCCGTGGGGCCCGCCCAGCGACCCGCTGACCATCGCGGAGGTCGCCGGTCGGCGGGTCGCGTTCGTCCCCCGGCACGGCCGCGACCACCGCTTCCCGCCGCACCGCGTCAACTACCGCGCCAACCTCTGGGCCCTGCGCGCGGTCGGAGTGCGCCAGGTGCTCGGTCCGTGCGCGGTCGGGTCGCTGCGAGCTGACCAGGGTCCGGGGACCGTGGTGGTGCCCGACCAGCTCGTCGACCGCACCTGGGGTCGCGGGCACACCTTCTACGACGACCCCGGCTCGGTCGTGCACGTCGCGTTCGCCGACCCCTACTGCCCGACCGGCCGCGCCGTGGTGCTGGCCGCCGGCCGTGAGAGCGCGCTGCCGGTCGTCGACGGCGGGACGATCGTCGTCATCAACGGCCCGCGCTTCTCCAGCCGGGCCGAGTCGCTCTGGCACCAGGCACAGGGCTGGTCGGTGGTCGGCATGACGGCCGCGCCCGAGTCGGCGCTGGCGCGCGAGCTGGCTCTCTGCTTCACCTCGGTCGCGCTCGTCACCGACCTCGACGCCGGGCTCGAGCACGGTGAGGGCGTGACCCACGACGAGGTGCTGCGCGTCTTCGCCGAGAACATCGGCACGGTCCGCGACCTGCTCGTCGACGTGGTCGGGCGGCTGCCCGGCCCCGACGAGGACTGCAGCTGTCGCCATGCCCTCGACGGGCTGAAGCTTCCCTTCGACCTGCCGTGATCCCCGGCGGTCGCGAGGCCGACCCGCTGGCGCGGTGGGTGCGCGACCTCGTCCGGGCCGGGCGCTGGCACCGCCGGCTGCTCGCGGCCGGGCTGCTGGCGGGTGCCATGGCCATGGCTCTGCACAGCCTCGCGCCGCCACCCCCTCCGTCAGTCGTCGTCGTGACCGCCGCGCGCGACGTGCCAGCCGGGTCCCGGCTGACCGAGGCAGACCTGACCGTGGCCCGGCTCACCCCGTCGTCCGTCCCGGCCGGCGCACTCGAGCGGGCGGGCGATGCGCGGGGACGGACGGTCGTGTCCGCCGTACGTCGTGGAGAGCCGTTGACCGACGTCCGGCTGGTCGGTGCCGCAGCCGTCGACGAGCTCGGCCAGGGCATGGTCGCCACGCCGGTGCGCATCGCCGACGGCGACTCGGTCGACCTCCTGCGTCCCGGCGACGTGGTCGACGTGCTCGGTGCGGCCGGCGCGGTCGAGGCAGGAGGGTCTCTCAGAGTTGACGCCCGGCTGCTCGCGTCCGCGGTGCGGGTGGTCACGGTGCCCCGCCCATCGGGTCGCGGCTTCGCGGCCGGCGCCGACGGCGCGCTGGTGCTGCTGGCCACCACGTCGGCCACCGCGGCCCGGCTGGCGGGGGCGGCCGTCACCGAGCGGCTGACCGTCGTGCTGCGCGGGCAGTGACAGCAGCCGGGGATCTCTGACAGCGTGGTTGTCTCCACCTACGTCGGGAGGCTCACGTGCTCAAGGGTTTCAAGGACTTCCTGCTGCGGGGGAACGTCGTAGATCTCGCGGTCGCCTTCGTCATCGGGGTCGCAGTCGCCGCGGTCATCGGCGCCTTCAGCACCGACTTCATCGGCGGGATCATCGGAGCCATCGGTGGCACCCCGGACTTCGGTGACGCCGGGTTCGCGGTCAACGACAGCAAGATCGTCATCGGCTCGACCATCAACGCACTGATCAACTTCGTGATCGTGGCGGCGGTCGTCTACTTCGCCGTCGTCGTGCCCGTCAACAGGTTGCTCGAGCGGCGCAAGAGCGGCGAGGAGGGCGAGGTGGAGGCCCCGAGCGAGGACATCCTGCTGCTCCAGGAGATCCGCGACCTGCTGCGCCAGCGGTCGATCTGACCAGGACAGGAGGGGCTCACCAGTGCGGCGGCTTCTCCCGGATCAGACGCTCGTCGTCGCTGAGCTCGTCCTCGTCGTGGCGATCGCCCCAGCCGTTGTCGGTGTCGTCGGAGGTCTGCTCGGGTAGCACCTCGTCGTCGTGGCCCTGCCGTTCGCTCACCCGGCCAGCGTAAACCGGCCGAGGGCGAGCGGTCGGCCCGTCGTTACGATCCTGCGCACCCGAGCGAGACGAGGTCGTCACCGTGGCTGCTCCTCCCGTGGCGTTCCTGCGGTGGCTGGCGGGCCGCGTCGTGCAGCGGGTCGGCCTGGTCAGCCAGGAGGAGATGCAGCGCCGCCTGTCCAACCTGCGGACCCAGCGCGACGGCATCAGGGTCAAGCTGGACAAGGCGCTGGCCCGGCGCGACGCGCAGCGCGAGCGGGCCGACTCGTTGAGCGCCGAGCTCGAGCGGGTACGCGCCGAAGGTGCCATCGCGAGCGGCAGGGACCGTACCGACCTGTCGTACCTCTTCGTCGTCACCTACGGGCGGTCCGGGTCGACCTTGCTGCAGGGCATCCTCTCGTCGACGCCCGGCGTGATGATCCGCGGCGAGAACGGCGGCGCGCTGGAGCACCTGTTCCGATTCCACGACACGGTGCGCGGCCATCGCGACCGGCTGGCCCGCGACGAGCCGTTGCCGCCGAGCCACCCGTGGTGGGGCATCGACGGCTACCCCGACGAGACGGCTCTT
This sequence comes from Actinomycetes bacterium, assembly GCA_036380775.1. GTDB lineage: Bacteria > Actinomycetota > Actinomycetes > JACCUZ01 > JACCUZ01 > DASVED01. Next base: position 2,426 of record DASVED010000415.1, on the reverse strand, counting down.
CGGGACCTGCGGATGCTGATGCTCGAGACAGTGCTGCGGCCGGACCCGGACACCCGGGTGATCGGCTGCAAGGAGATCACCTGGCTGCCGGGGCGGCTGCCGGAGCTCCTGGCCTTCGTCCGCGCCGTCTTCCCGGGCGCCCGGTTCGTGCTGAACACCCGTGACCTCGAGCAGGTCGCCACCAGCAAGTGGTGGGCCAGCCGCAGCGACGCGCTCGGCCAGCTGCAGGCACTGGAGAAGGAGTACGTCGAGTCCCTCGACGCGCTGGGTGACGACGTGGTCTACCGCGTCCACTTCGACGACTACGTCAACGAGCCGGCCGTGCTGCGCGGCCTGTTCGACTGGCTCGGCGAGGACTTCGACGAGAGGCGGATCAGGGCCGTGATGGCCGTGCAGCACTCCTACTAGGACGGGTACGCCCGGTTCGTCCTGCTCCATCGGCATGACCTTTTCTTTACCTTCTGCAGTCCTGCGGCAGACGGAACCGATACAGGGACGGTCATCGCACCATCCGTTAGTCATTGGGGCCTCGCCATGAACACCACGGTTCGACTGTCTCGCCGCGCCGCCGTCCTGATGACGGTGCTGCCGCTCACCTTCCTCGGCACCTCCGCCCTCCCGGCGTCCGCGCAGTGGGACGAGGACGGCTGGTGCGAGGGCAAGGAGGTCACCAAGGTCGTGACCGACGAGACGGCGACGACCGTCACGCTGACGGGCGACGACGACGTCGTGCTCGTCAAGGACGCCGGTCACGTGCTGTTCCTCGAGGGCGGCGACGACTACGTCTGCGGCTCGGACGGTGCCGACGTCGTGCACGGCGGGGACGGGGAGGACCGGCTCTACGGCAAGGGCGGCCCCGACTCGCTCTACGGCGAGGGTGGCCACGACAAGCTGATCGGCGACGAGGGCTACGACAAGCAGTACGGCGGGGAGGGCACCGACTGGATGTCCGGTGGTGTCGGCAAGGACACCCAGCAGGGCGGACCGGACGCCGACTACCTCTACGGCGACGGCCAGCCGGACGTCATGGACGGCAACGGCGGCGACGACCTCCTCGAGGGCGGCTACGGCAAGGACGACGTCAGCGGCGGCAACGGCGACGACTGCCTCAAGGGCGGCGACGGGGCCGACGACCTCGACGGCGAGGGCGGCAAGGACGAGGTCGTGCAGGAGAAGTAGGCCGCCGCGCTTTCGGCGACGTTGCGCACGGATTCCGGCCCCAACACGCCGGGTCGAACGTTCGCAACGTCGCCGAAGCCGGATCAACTCGAGTGGCCGCCGATCCTCACTCTGCTACGCGGCGCACCAGGAGGGAAGGGGTGCTGCTGAGGCGACGGTCCAGCAGGTGGGCACCGGCCGCGAGGCCGAGGAACAGCAGAGCGACCGCCGCCGAGTTGAGCAGGACCCGCGGGTACCCGTGGTCGCCGACGTCGAGGAACGGATAGGGGTAGTAGTCGCCCACGAGAGGCCCCCGCACGAGAGCGAAGACCAGCCAGCCCACCGGGAACAGCACCGCGAGCCGAACGATCCGCCATGACGTTCGGCCACGAGGTCCGAAGACCAGCCATCCGATCAGGCACAGCACCGGGGAGGCCGTGTGCAGCAGGAAGTCGGCGGTTCGGGCCAGTCCCTCGAGGTCCTGCAGATCTGCTAGCGCGAGGTGGAACACGACAAACGTGGCGGTGATGCACAAGACGCCGTCGAGCCGGAGCACCCAGAACCACCTGGGCTTGCGGCCCACGCGGACGGCGAGCAGGGCGCATGTCACCATCACGATCAGGTTCGACTGGATGGTGAAGAAGCAGAACACGTTGACGAGCCGGCCCGCTCGCGAGTCGAAGAACCCGCTGTCGAGCCGGGCCGTGGCCACCAGCTGGACGACGATGCCGACTGCCACCACCAGGGCCGTTGCCGCGAACCACAGCCTGGCAAGGACGATCTTCTTCACGCTGGTGAGGCTACGGGTGTGGCGGGGCGGTCTCTCGAACCGCGATAGGGTGTGGGCACGTCGTGGCTCGACGCTCAGAAGCGCCGGACCCTGAAGGTCGAGGCAGCCGCCTCCCTCGAAGCGATCAGCACGGTCGGGCCCAGATCCGGCTCTTCCGTGCGTGAGCACGTCGAGGGCAGGCACCGTGACCGGGTTCGGACCACACGTACCGCTGAGCATCGCGATGATCGCGCCGCCGTGGTTCACCGTCCCACCGCACGGCTACGGCGTCGTGGAGAACGTCTGCGCCGACCTGGTCGCCGGGCTGATGACGCGTGGTCACGCGGTCACCTTGATCGGCGCCGGAGCGAGCGGCACACCCGCCTCGTTCGTCGCGACGTACGACGAGCCACCGAGCAGCCGGCTCGGTGAGCCGCTCCCCGAGGTGCTGCACGCGGCTGCCGCAGCGGCCGCCCTCGCAGACCTCGACATCGACGTC
>DASVED010000414.1:0-6802 GCA_036380775.1 Actinomycetes bacterium | reverse complement strand
TACGCCGTCGCCTTCGTGCCGTACCTGGTGCTCGCGGTGACAATGTGCCTCGGCCTGCTTCTCGGCGACCGGACGAGCTCACCGGCACGTCGGCAGTGGGGCGCGGCAGCGGCCGGCTCGTACGTGCTGATCGTCGTCGCCAACTTCGGCTGGCTGCTGCCGGTGCTCTCGGCCGAGGTCATCCCGTACGCCGAGTGGGCGCAGCGGATGTGGTGGAAGTCCTGGATCTGAGGGGGCTGCGACGACCCACGCCAGCTCGGCCACCCGGCGGCCGTCCTCGTCGCGGAGGGTGGCCTGCACCGTGCCGACCGCGGCGCCGGTGAGGCGCTCGCGGACGACCCAGTTGAACCAGCCCTGGGTCCCGTCCGCCGACCTGCCCACGACCTGCCGCTCGTAGCGCGAGCGCAGCTCGCCCAGCCCGGCCGGACGCCCGCCGATGAAGGCGTGCAGTCCCGGGTCGTCGAGGAGTCCGGCCATCTCCTCCGCGTGCCCGACCCGCAGGGGCTCGAGCGTCAGCCTCGCCGTCTGGACCGCCTCGACCGCGGGCCAGTTTGCGTCGGGCGTCACCCGGACGACATGTCGGAACTCTCAACAGGGTTGTCGTCGGTACGACCGGAATAGCCAAGACAAGCTACCGCGATGGCAAGGATGAGTGTTCGCGACGGCATCGGGATCACCGTGAACACTGCACCAACCATCAACAGAATGACCGCCCACCGCGGGAACATCCCAGTCCGAAGGACGGCAACCGCGAAGACCAGCCAGCCGAGGCCCATCAACAAGTAAGAGATCACGAAACCAGCAAGGAGAGAACCCGAGGACTCATCGGCCACCCCCGGCGCCTTGTCAGCCAGGAAGGGCACGACGAACACGTAGGTCCAAGCCCCGCCGATGCCGAGCGCCTTCGCAACAAGTGCGCCGACGAACCCAACCACGCCCAGTGTTCCAAGACGCTCGGACACACGGGCGAACAGGCCGACAAGAGCGACGAGAAGGGCGATGATCGACACCAGCGCCGCCAGAGTAGGTGCATAGAACGCCGGGGACTCGGCGGCCTCGGAGATCGTGTCGCCCCCAGGCGTCGAGACGCCCCTCCGCATCCATGTGGCAGACCGTAACCGTACCTGCGGCGATGCACCCGCCTGTTCCGCCCTACCGGGAGTCTGCCGCTGACCTGCCAGACCGGAGGGTGGAGCTGAGGGGACTCGAACCCCTGACCCCCTCGTTGCGAACGAGGTGCGCTACCAGCTGCGCTACAGCCCCTTGTGGAGACAGCGAGGTTACCAAACGACGAGCAATGTCCCGACCGCGGAACGAACCGGCAGGAAGCGCGACTCAGTCGTTGACGGCGCGGCGGGCGATGATCGCGTCGAGCTGGTCATCGGCGTCGTCGGCGTCCTCGAGCAGCGCCGACATCGGGGCTCGGACGGGCGGCGCCGACGCCTGCGCGGGGATCGCCGGCTCGGTCTCGGCCTGGGTCCAGGTGCTCGGGTCGCCCAGGTCGATCGCGGGCCCGCGGCGCGGTGCCATCGGCTTGCTGACGTACGTCGGGAGAGGCACCGGGACCGGGCTCCAGCCCGCCTCCCGCTTGCGCTGCTCCTCCTCCTCGCGCAGCCGCTGCTCCGCCTCCTCGGACTCCTGCCAGCGGCGGTCCTCCTCGGCGCGCTCGGCCGCGAGCTCGCGACGGACCGTCATCAGCCGCTCGATCGCGTCGAAGCGCATGATCCTCGACCGCGATCCCTTGCGGAGTGCGGCGCGGGTGCGGGTCACCTGCCTGCGGCTACGGGCCTGCAGCCGCAGGTGGACCAGGTAGGCGACCATCACGCCGAGGGCGGCCAGCGGTCCCCACCACGGCACAGGGGTGACCGGGACGAGAACGCTCGTGACCAGGGTCGTCAGGAGCAGGCCGGCGAGAACCCGACGGCGGCGCACGGCGACCGACGCGGACACCCGGGGGCGGCCTGCGCGGCCTCCGGGACGCTCGGCAGCACGCGCCGGGCGTGGCTCAGCGGGTCGGGGCGGCATGACCACGTAGCGCTGGTCGGGGGTCGGATCGCGCCGGGACAGGATGCGCATCGCGTGGTCGAACCGCTCGACCGAGCGGGACTCGGAGAGCTCCTCGTGGCGGCGCAGCCACCGCGGGATGAAGTAGGCAGCCCACATCACGATCAGCACCGCGTAGATCAGACCGCTCCCCACGGAAGGGAACGCTAGAGGCGCCCACCGGCCCGGACACGCACCGTGGCCGGTGTGTCGCAGGATGAGTTGTGTGGCTGGTGTGACTCAAGTGACGATCTGTAGCGGTGATCCAGGTGACGCCAGGGCCCCGGTAGGGGCCGGAACGTCACCTGGATCATCAGATCACCTGGCCGGCGGCGGCCGCAGGGCCCGCCACCGGGCGAGCAGGCCCTCTGGGACGTCCTCGGTCGTCAGCACGAACGCCCGGTGGTCGCGCCACTCTCCGGCGATGTGCAGATAGCGACGACGGAGGCCCTCCTCCCGGAAGCCGAGCTTCTCCACCACGCGCAGCGACGCGGTGTTCTCCGGCCGGATGTTGACCTCGATGCGGTGCAGCTGAAGCACCAGGAAGCAGTGGTCGACGGCCAGGGCGACGGCGGTCGGGATGACGCCACGACCGGCGACCCGGGCGTCGATCCAGTAGCCGATGTGTGCCGAGCAGAGCGAGCCGTGGGTGATCCCACCCACCGTCAGCTGCCCGACCAGGGCACCGTCCAGCGTCACCACGAACGGCATGATCTGTCCCTTGCGGGCCTGCCCGCGCAGGTTGCGCACCATCGCCGGGAAGCTCAGCGGCGGCCCGACGTGCCGCGGCGGGGTGGCCTCCCAGGGGGCCAGCCAGTCGCGGTTCTCGGCCCGCACCCGGGTCCACGCCTCCCGGTCGCCGCGCGCGATCGGGCGCAGCGAGACGGGACCTTCCCGCAGCGTCACCGGCCAGCCGGGACTCAGTGGTCGCCCCCGCGCACCTGCTCGACCGCATGCACCAGCAGCGGGGCGAGCACCTCGAGCCCGTCGCGTACCCCGCTCAGCGAGCCCGGCAGGTTCACCACCAGCGTGGTGCCGGCCAGCCCCGCTACCCCTCTCGACAGGGACGCGGTGGCGACCCCCTTGCCCACCCCGTGCGCCCGCAAGGCCTCGGCGACGCCGGGCACCTTGCGGTCGATGACGCGCTCGGTCATCTCGGGGGTGCGGTCGGTCGGCGTGATGCCGGTCCCCCCGGAGGTCAGGACCACGTCGTACGCGGAGGCGACCGCTTCGCGCAGGACCTCCTCCACGGGGTCCCCGTCGGGCACCACCTCGGGCCCGTCCACCTCGAAACCCAGCGCCACCAGCCCCTCGACGAGAACCGGCCCGGTGCGGTCCTCGTAGACGCCGGCGGCCGCCCGGTTCGAGACGCTCACGACGAGCGCCCTCATGACGGGGACGCCCCGGAAGGGGTGGCGGTTCGGACCCATTCCCCTGACCGCCCGCCGCTCTTGCGCTCGACGCGCACGTCGGTGATGGTCGCCGCCCGGTCCACCGCCTTCACCATGTCGATCAGGGCGAGCCCGGCCACGGCGACGCAGGTGAGCGCCTCCATCTCCACGCCGGTGCGGTCCGCGGTGCGCACGGTGGCGCTGACGAGCACGGCGTCGTCCGCGACCTGCAGGTCGACCTCGACGCCGTGGATCGCCACCGGGTGGCACAGAGGCACCAGGTCGGGTGTCCGCTTCGCGGCCTGGATACCGGCGATCCGCGCGACGGCCAGCGCGTCACCCTTGGGCACGCCGCCCTCCCGCAGCAGGCCCACCACCTCGGGCGAGACCAGGACCCGGCCGGTCGCGGTGGCGGTGCGCACCGTCACGTCCTTGCCCGACACGTCGACCATCCGCGCCGCACCGCTCGCGTCGACGTGGGTGAGTCGCTGTTCATTCATCCGGGGCCCCCGCGAGGTCGGGAGCGCAGCGAGCGACGTCGCGGGGAAGGCTCATGAGAGGCGCCGCTCGAGAACCATCACCTCGACGCTCGCACCGGCCGGCACCTCCGTCACGTCCTCCGGCACGACGACGAGCGCGTTGGAGTGCGCGAGGGATGCGACGAGGTGGGACCCCGCGCCGCCGACGGGACGCACGACGTATCGCCCGTCGGCCACGGACAGCCAGGCCCGCGCGTACTGCCTCTTCCCGGCGGGCGACGACATGGCCGACTCGCACACGGCCCGCACCGTGGGGCGGTGCAAGGGCTCGACCCCGAGCATCCGCCGGATGACCGGGCGGACGAAGACCTCGAACGAGACGTACGAGCTGACCGGGTTGCCCGGCAGGGTGATGATCGGCGTGCTGTCCGGGCCGATGGTGCCGTAGCCCTGCGGCTTGCCCGGCTGCATCGCGACCCCCTCGAAGCGCACCGTCCCGAGCCGGGACAGCACCTCCTTGACGACGTCGTAGGCCCCCACGCTGACGCCGCCGCTGGTGAGCACCAGGTCCGCGCGGATCAGCTGGTCCTCGATCGCGTTCATCAGCGAGCGGTCGTCGTCGGGGACGATGCCGACCCGGAACGCGGTGGCGCCGGCCTCGCGGGCGGCCGTGGTGAGGATGTAGGAGTTCGACTCGTGGATCTGGCCGGGCTCGGTCGGTGAGCCCGGCTCGACCAGCTCGCTGCCGGTGGAGATGATGACCACCCGCGGACGGGGCCGGACCAGCACCCGGTCACGGCCGACAGCGGCCAGCAGACCCAGCTGCCCCGGCCCGAGCCGGGTGCCCGCCTCGAGCACCGTCTGCCCCGCCGTGACGTCCTCGCCGCGGCGGCGGACTGCGTGGCCGGGCGCGGGTGCCTGGTCGATCGAGACGCTGGCGAGGCCGCGGTCGGTCCACTCCAGGGGCACCACCGCCTCGGCGCCCGGCGGGACAGGTGCGCCGGTCATGATGCGCACCGACATGCCGGGCTGCACGGTGTAGGTCGGGCGGGCGCCGGCCGCGATGTCACCGACCACCGGGAGCTGTGCTGGCGTCGCCGCGGTCGCGGTCGCGACGTCCGAGAGCCGGACGGCGTAGCCGTCGACCGCGGAGTTGTCGAACCGCGGCAGGTCGGTGTCCGCCACGACCGGGTCGGCCAGGATGCAGCCGTGGGCGTCCAGCAGCTGCAGGTCCAAGGACGCGATCGGCGCGATACCAGCGAGGATGTCGGTGAGGTGCTGGTCGACACTCTTGAGATCCGTCACCGGCCGAGCCCTCCGACGAAGTCCCGCAGCCACTCGGTGAAGTCGGGGCCGAGGTCCTCGCGCTCGGCGGCCAGCCGCACGACCGTCTTGAGGTAGTCGAGCCGGTCGCCGGTGTCGTAGCGACGGCCGTCGAAGACCACGCCGTGCATCGGGCCTTGGTCTCCCGAGGCTGCCATTGACTTCAGTGCGTCGGTCAGCTGGATCTCGCCGCCACGTCCGGGATCGGTCTTGCGCAGGACGTCGAAGACGCCCGGGTCCAGCACGTAGCGCCCGATGATGGCCAGGTCGCTCGGCGCATCCTCGGGTGCCGGCTTCTCGACCAGGTCGGTCACCCGCACGACGTCCCCGTCGCCCTCGACCGCGGCGCAGCCGTAGAGGTGGGCCTGCTCGCGCGGCACCCGCATCAGAGCGATGACACTGCCACCCTCCCGGGCCTGCACCTCGAGCATCCGGCTCAGCAGCGGGTCGCGCGGGTCGATCAGGTCGTCACCCAGCAGCACGGCGAAGGGTTCCCGCCCGACATGCCGGGCCGCGCAGAGCACGGCGTGGCCGAGCCCGCGCGGGTCGCCCTGCCGGGTGTAGTGCAGGTCGGCGATCACGGCGCTCTCGCGGACTCGGGCCAGCCGTTCGGTGTCGCCCTTGGCCTCCAGCGCGGCCTCGAGCTCCCAGTTGGTGTCGAAGTGGTTCTCGATGGCGTTCTTGTTGCGACCGGTGACCAGCAGGACGTCGTCCAGGCCGGCGGCGACGGCCTCCTCGACGACGTACTGGATGGCCGGCTTGTCGACGACCGGGAGCATCTCCTTCGGCGTCGCCTTCGTGGCGGGCAGGAAGCGGGTGCCGAGCCCGGCCACCGTCACGACAGCCTTGGTCACCTTCAGGTCGCCGCTCGATCCGCCGCTCATGACACGGCACCCTAACGCTCAGTCCTGCGGCGCCCCGGGGACGTGCCAGCGGTCGCGACCGCCACCCTTCGCGACATAGAGCGCCTTGTCCGCGGCTCGCATCAGCGTGGCCGGGCTGGACCCGTGCTCGGGGAAGGCAGCGCCGCCGACCGAAACGGTGACGTGCAGCGGCTCCTCGCCGTCATGGCGGAACGGCTCGCGGCGCACCGCCGCGCAGATGCGCTCGGCCAGCTGGGCGGCGCCCTCGACCGTCGTCTCCGGCAGCACGACGACGAACTCCTCGCCGCCGTAGCGGGCCGCGAGGTCGGTCTCGCGCACGGAGCGGTCGAGCGCCGCGGAGAACTCGCGCAGCACGTTGTCGCCGGTCTGATGGCCGAGCGTGTCGTTGATCTGCTTGAAGTGATCGAGGTCGAGCAGGAGCAGCCCGACCGTGCCGCCCCCGGTGATCGCGGCCTGAATCGCCTGATCGAGACTATCCTGAAACAAACTGCGGTTGGCGAGCCGGGTCAGCGGATCGTGGCTGGCGCTCCAGCGAACGCGCTCCTCGGCGGTCTTTTCCGCCGTCACATCGCGCACGGTCATGATGATCCGGCGCAGTTGGCTGTCGGTCTTGAAGGTGCGCCAGCCGTTCATCGTGACCCATCGCTCGGCGCCATCATCGGCACGGCGGATACGAAAGGTA
>DASVED010000413.1:0-6457 GCA_036380775.1 Actinomycetes bacterium | reverse complement strand
CAGAACGGGATCGTCGGCGAGTGGGATGCGACTCGCATCGAACGCGTCGTGCGCAACCTGCTCGACAATGCACTGAAGTACAGCCCCGGCGGCGGCCGTGTCGGGGTCGCGGTGCGCGCCGAGAATGGCTGGGCGGTGGTCGCGGTGACGGATCAGGGGGTCGGCATCCCGGAGGAGGAGCTGCCGATGCTCTTCGAGAAGTTCCATCGCGGATCGAACACGCGCGATCTGCGCGGCACCGGACTCGGCCTGGCCGGGTCGCAGGCAGTGGTCCGGCAGCTCGGAGGGACGATCGACGTCGACAGCCGTCTGGGCGAGGGCTCGACGTTCACGGTCCGCCTGCCGCTCGGCGGATAGCTTCGCGGGCCTGACATGCGACGAGCCGGCCCCGTATGCGGGAGCCGGCTCGCAGCGATGAGGTGAACGCGAGGGCTACTTGACCTCGACGGTGGCGCCGGCCTCGGCCAGCTTCTCCTTGGCCGCCTCGGCCTCCTCCTTGGTGACGCCCTCCTTCACCGCCTTGGGAGCGGCGTCGACGAGGTCCTTGGCCTCCTTGAGGCCCAGGCCGGTCAGCTCGCGGACGGCCTTGATGACGAGGATCTTGTTCGCGCCAACCTCGGTGAGGACGGCGTCGAACTCGGTCTGCTCCTCGGCGGCGGCACCGGCGGCGGCGCCATCGCCACCGGCCGACGGGCCGGCCGCAACGGCAACGGGGGCCGCGGCGGTCACGCCGTAGCGCTCCTCGAAGGCCTTCACCAGCTCACTCAGCTCGAGGACGGTCATCGTGTCGATCGCCTCGAGGATCTGGTCCTTGTCCAGGGTCTTGGTCGCCATCGGTATCGGTTCTCCTGTTCTTCTCTCGAGGCGGCGTCAGGCCGCGGTCTCGGTGGTTCGCTTCTTGTCGGCCACGGCGCTCAGCACACCCACCAGGTTGCGCAGGTTCGCGGCGAGGACGCCGGCCATGCCGGTCATCGGTGCTGCCATCCCGCCGGCGATCTTGCCGAGCAGGACCTCGCGCGACGGCAGCGTGGCGAGACGGGTGAGCTGCGACGCGTCGATCGCGCTGCTGCCCAGCATCCCACCCCGCATGGTGACGACGCGCGAGTACGGTCGGAAGGCATCGGCCAGCGCCTTCGCCATGGCCGCCTCGTCGCCGTCGATCGTCGCCAGCGCGGTCGGACCGGTGAGCATCGGCTTGAGCTCGGCACGGTCCGCCTCGTCGGCGGCGATCTTCAGCAGGCGGTTCTTGGCGATGTGGAGCTGGACGCCGCTCTCGCGGAGCGTCCTTCGGACCGACTGCATGTCCGAGACCTTCAGGCCACGGTAATCGGCCACGGCGATCGCAGAGCTCGTGCGGAGCAGGTCCGCGAGCTCGGCAACGGCCTGGCGCTTCGTGTCAGTCGGCATCGGTTCTTCCTGGTCTCCTCCTTGGCATGCAAAACGGCGGTCCCGTGCCCGCGCGACACGAGAACCGCCGTCGATCAGCCCAGCTGATCAGCAGTTCGTCATCGTGCCTGCGCGTGCCGCGGCGTCTGAACGTCTCAGCGCCGACGATTGGTCCGGGGCTCTCACCCGGGACGCATCGCGGTCTTCGGCTGTCTTTGGTTATCGAGTGCGCATCCTAGCCGATGCGCCGGGATTCGTCCCGCTAGGCGCTGGCGGCCGCCAGGGCCGATGGGATGTCGACGCGCACGCCCGGTCCCATCGTGGGGGCCAGGGTGAGCGTCCGCATGTACGTGCCCTTGGCTCCCGAAGGCTTGGCGCGATTCACCGCGTCGACCAGCGTCGCGACGTTCGCCTCCAGCTGGTCGGGCGAGAAGCTCGCCTTGCCGACCGGCACGTGGACGATGCCGGCGCGGTCGACCTTGAACTCGACGCGGCCGGACTTGATCTCGCTCACGGCGCGCTCGATGTCGAAGGTGACCGTGCCCGACTTCGGGTTCGGCATCAGGCCGCGCGGCCCGAGCTTCTTCCCCAGCCGGCCGACGGTTCCCATCATGTCCGGGGTGGCGATGGCCACGTCGAACTCGAACCAGCCGTCGTCGATTCGCTTGACGAGATCGTCGCCGCCCACGTCGTCGGCGCCGGCGCGGAGCGCCTCCTGCGCCTTCTCGCCCTGGGCGAAGACGATGACCCGCAGGGTGCGCCCGGTGCCGTGGGGCAGCACCACCGTGCCGCGCACGAGCTGGTCGGCGTGGCGCGGGTCGACCCCAAGTCGCAGGTGGAGCTCGACCGTGCCGTCGAACTTGCTCAGCGAGAGCTTCGGGAGCAGCTCGCAGGCCTCGCCGATCTCGTACCGGCGTTCCGGCTCGACGAGCTTGGCGGCCTCGACGTACTTCTTGCCGTGCCGGGTCATGACTGCGCCACCTCGATGCCCATCGAGCGCGCGGTGCCCTCGATGATCTTCATGGCATGCTCGACGTCGTTGGCGTTGAGATCGGTCATCTTCATCTCGGCGATCTCGCGCACCTGGGCGCGGGAGACCTTGCCGACCTTCGCCTTGTTCGGCTCCGCGCTCCCCGACTCGACGCCGGCGGCCTTCTTGAGCAGCGCGGCGGCCAGCGGCGCCTTCGTCACGAACGTGAAGCTGCGGTCCTCGAAGACGGTGATCTCGGCCGGCACGACGTAGCCGCGCAAGTCGGCGGTCCGCTCGTTGAAGGCCTTGATGAACTCCATGATGTTGATGCCGTGCTGTCCGAGCGCCGGTCCGACCGGCGGCGCGGCGGTGGCGGCACCGGCGGGTGCCTGTACCTTCAGCATCGCCCTGATCTTCTTTGCCATTGGATCTCCTTCGGAGGTTCAGACGGGACCGATGCGGTCCCTCCCTCTTCCTGGCGTGACGGCGCGCCGCGCCGTCATCGGGTTGTCTAGAGCTTCTCGATCTGCAGGAAGTCGAGCTCGACCGGCGTCTCGCGGCCGAAGATGCTGACGAGCACCTTGACCTTGTTGCGCTCCGGGTTGACCTCGTCGACAGTGCCGATGAACTCGGCGAACGGACCGTCCTTGACGCGCACGCTCTGGCCCTTGCTGTACTGGACCTTGAACTTGGGCGTCTCGACCCCCATCTGCTTGAGGATCTTCTTGACCTCGGTCTCGTCGAGCGGCAGCGGCCGGTTGCCGGAGCCGACGAAGCTCGTGACGCCGGGCGTGTTGCGCACGACGTACCAGCTCTCGTCGCTCATCGCCATCTCGACCAGCACGTAGCCGGGGAAGACCTTGCGGTTCACGGTCTGGCGCTGGCCGTTCCGGATCTCGATCTCCTCCTCCATCGGGACGAGGACCTGGTAGATCTGGTCTTCGACGCCCATCGACTCGATGCGGTGCTCGAGGTTGGTCTTGACCTTGTTCTCGTAGCCGGAGTACGTGTGGATCACGTACCACTGCTTCTTCGAGCGGTCCTCCTCGGGCATGTCGCCGGGACGCGGCGCCTCCCGCGACAGCCGGGCGGCCTCGCGAGCTTCGTTGCGTGCCTCGTCCACCGAGGTCGTGTCATCGGCCATCTAGATCACCTGGTCCACGAGCGTGTTGAAGATCCGGTCGAGCACGAAGATGTAGATCCCGACCGCCACCGAGACCCCGATCACGAGGAGGGTCAGGCGGGTCACGGTCTCTCGGGTGGGCCAGGCGACCTTCTTCAGCTCGGCCCAGCTCTCGCCAAAGTAACGGCGCATGCCGGTCAACACGATCGGTTCTTACTTCCTGCTACGGCGTGGTGGTGAAGCGGCAGCCGTCCGGTGGTGGCAGGGGCGACAGGACTCGAACCTGCAACCGCTGGTTTTGGAGACCAGTGCTCTACCAATTGAGCTACACCCCTCCGGTCGGACCGCCTACTTCGTTTCCCGGTGCAGCTGGTGCTGCCGGCAACGCGGACAGAACTTGTTCAGCTCCATCCGGCCCGGGTCATTCTTCTTGTTCTTCCGCGTGCTGTACGTGCGTTCCTTGCAGACGGTGCACGCCAGCGCGATCACGGGTCGATTCTCGGCCTTGGCCACTTGGTTCTAATCCTCGTCGTCGCCCCCGCCTGTGGCCCCTGCCTGGTAAGCCCCTGCCTGGTAGGCCCCTGCCTGGTAGGCACCGCGGCCACGCTGAACTAGGGCCTGGTGACCGGGGGAAGGTTCAGAGATTCTACGGCGGATCGGCGCTCGGTGTCAACGAGGGGACTGATACCCATCGTCTCTCAGCCGGGCGCTGGCGACCTTACGACAAGCGTGGGTCTCATGCCTGCAGCACCGATGCGGCCGGCTGAGGCGTCGTTATCGGGTCCGCGTGCCGATGTTCCGCTGTTGCAATCCATTGTCCGCGACGCGCACGCAGGCCGGTCGAGCAGGGCCGCGACGTGCTCACCGGCCTTGGACGAGAGGTCAGCGAACCACCTCTCCCCGATCCCGACGACGCAGGACGATGCGGGTGAAGGGCAGGCGGAGGTCGCTGAAGACCTCGATGCTGACGAGGAAGCCGAGGAAGATCAGGATTACCCCGACCAGCTCGCCGATGAAGAAGGACCACGTCACCCCGAACCGGCTCAGGCCGCTCGTCCAGCCGGGGATGAACCCGCCAAGGGCGATGAGAATCGTCGCCGGCACTCGCGAGTTGAGCGTCCCGGCCCGGAACGCACGCCAGGCCGCCGGCTGCGAGGCGACGAAGTTGACGACAACGGCAGCCGCGCGGCCGAGGTCGCCGATGACGGGAACGGTCGTCGTCACCCGAAGCACGCGCACCTTGGGCATGAAGATGTACGCCGAGTACACCGCGCCGAAGACGAGGGCGAAGGCGCCGACGATGTTGAAGGGCGGGGTCAGGATCCGGACGTCGGAGGGCATCGCGGTGCCGGTCGGGATGCCGATGGCGTCCACGCTGTATCCCGGACCTGCCAGCGGCGCACCGAGCGTGACCATGGTCACGACGATCGAGGCGGCGGCCAATATCGCCGCGGTGACGTGGCCCACCCATCGGCGCTCAGCGCGGGTGACGAGGGCGACGATGACCGCGGCGGCCAGCGAGGCGCCGACGACCGAGATGACCGCAAGATCGGAGGCAGGCATCCCCTCCCGCGCGTACTTGAGCGAGGTCAGGAAGCTGAACAGGCCCGCCAGCGCGAAGGAGACCGCGACGAAGTAGCCGAACCGCGTGCGGTTGAGCAGATAGACCGTTCCCAGTCCCAGGTAGGCCGCCACGCCGAAGGCGCCGAACAGGTACCAGGCACGATAGAGCGCCTCGTTCCAGCCAAAGGCGCTGCCGACGAACTCGGTTCCGGCGCTGATCCCGTACCACAGCAGGCCGACGGTCCAGACGAGCTGGTAAGGCTGCCGGCGGCGGAGCCATTGGTCGGCGACGAGCACGGCGAAGGCGAACGAGAGCACCGAGCTCAGGAATGGAAGGGCGACGTTGAGGTCCACTGTGCGAGGACGCCTCCGGTGCTGGCAGCGTTCGATCCCGGACGACATCGACGGAGTGGTGGAGCCCACGTCCGGGCTCGAACCGGAGACCTCTTCCTTACCAAGGAAGTGCTCTGCCTACTGAGCTACGTGGGCACGCGTCGATGCGTCACCCGCGGTCAGCGGGCTTCTGCAGTGTCGCAGGATGGACCGATCCTCGACAACCATCGGTCTTCCTTGGCAAGTCTATGCCATGGAATCGAGGCTGGCGTCCGGGCCGGGGCGTCTTCGGATGGGAAGTGATGGTGGGCAGGGAGGGAATCGAACCCCCACAGTCGAAGACGGCTGATCTACAGTCAGCGGAGCTCACCACCTGCTCAACCTACCCACGAATCGCCGCCGACGCGTGGTGCTCGCCGACGGTGGCCGATGGTATCAGACCGGTGCGGCCGCCTCAACTGATGATCGGTGGCTGGAGCCGAGGGTGGGGGCCATGCCGTGCTCGACTGACCATCGCTGAAGCCTTGGTCGTCCGTGGCGTATCAGCCCGTAGTGTCGCCTTGGCTGTCAGTTTGGGCTGTCAGTCTGCGCCGCGCTTATGACGCGATGGACCCGCATGGGAGAAGGATCGGGGCTCGCGGAGGCGGCATAGTGAAGCCGCCGCTATCCCGACTTGCCGAACGGCCCTGCGAGCGGGACCGCTGGAGACGTTGCCGGGCTTCGCGGCGGCTCCGCAGGGCCAACGGCGGTCCCGAGTTAAGCGAGGCTACTCCCCGCCAGCAAAGAACCCGGTGTGGCCGTTGCACGAATCTCCTGGGTGGAAGCCGATACTGCTCAGGAAGTCCCTGTCAGCCTTTGTGATCTGTCCCCAGTTCTGGACGTGGGCCGCGGTTCGCCCGGGCTCGTCCTCGCCATCGCCCAGGCCCGAGAAGGAGCAAATAGAGCCCGCATGCGGATCGTTATCCGGAGCGGCGCCAATGGGCGTGTCGAGCAGGTCGCCGCTGGGCGGTCCCTTGACCTCACCTGCCAGCACCGAGCCAACGCTAAGGCTCACGAGTAGTGCCGCCGTCCCGACGGCACTG
>DASVED010000412.1:0-11912 GCA_036380775.1 Actinomycetes bacterium | reverse complement strand
AGACCGGGCAGGGCCTCGCTGATCGCAGGTTCCAGCACGTTCTGGTACCAGTGCGCGCGGGTGGCCGGGGGCAGGCTGCCAGCCACGTCGTGCAGGTCGTCGAGGCCTCTGGCGACGGCAGCCATGTCCTCGGCGCGCAGGTGCAGCTCGGCCTTGCGCAGCCGTGGAGACCGCGCCTGTGCCTCCACGACCGGCTCGGGGAGGACGTCGACCGCGTCCGCTGCAGCCAGGGCACGCGCGAGCACGCCACGCCGCTGCTCCGGGCGGTCGGGCCATCGGAGCGACTGCTGCTCCCACCACGACCGACGCCACAGGACGGCGGCGACCGTCGGATGCTCGAGCAGCTCCGGTGTGGCGTCGACCGACGTCGCGGCGACGGCCGTCAGCAGTGCGGCCGGGGTGCCTGATGTCGAGGCCGACCCGACGGCTGCGTCCGCCCCGCTGGTGTCCAGCGACGCCAGCAGGGCGAGCACTCCGCTCGCGACCAGGACGTCTCCGCTCTCCAGGAAGAGCAGGAGGTCTCCACGGGCCTCACCAGCGCCGGCCACCTCGACGTCGAGCGGAAGCCGGTCGACCGAGGCGCGGGAGCGCGGGCCCAAGGATCCGTCCGTGGGCACGACGGTGATGCGGGGCATTCGCGGGAGCCTCCTCCTGTGCGGCCGCACAGAGTGTAGGAGGTCGGCGCCGGCGGGAGGCGCTGTCGGACTCGGCCGCGGGGTCAGCCGGAGCCGGCGTCCGTACCCGTCCCGGAGAGCGTGCGGTCGATCCGGGACGCGAGGTCTACGTCCTTGGTCGTGACGCCGCCGGCGCTGTGCGTCCAGAGCCGGAACGTCACGCTGTCGTCGTCGCGGCTCACCACGGGGTGGTGGTCCATGGCGTCGGCGACCCGTCCCACGGACTCGATCAAAGCGTCCTGGCTGTCAGCCGGGACCTGCGCGCGCTTGACCAGCTTGCCGTCCTCGAAGGCCCATCCCGGCAAGGAGGTCAGCGCTGCGTCGATGTCGGCTGGGCTGAGCAGCTCGGGCATGTGCAGTCTCCTGTCGTCCGGGGTTGCGACTCTCCCTCTCTACCTCGTATCGGTGATCGCGACACGTGCGGAACCGGGCGGCTCGCATTCGACGCGAGCCGCCCGGATCCGGTGAGGTGCTAGCGGATGCCCGGATTGACGTCCGCCTCCGCGAGCCGGATGTCGATCTCGTTCTCGTAGCAGCCGTCCTGGCGCTTGCCCGGTGTCCCGACGTCCGGCCCGTGGTGCGCGGTCTCGAGCCCGTAGGCCGCCGGGTCGGACGTGCTCCCGTTGGTCTCGTTGACGTCGCAGACGGTCGTGAAGCCATCTACCGGAGTGGCGTGCAGCTGGCCGTTCGCAAGTAGCTGCTGGTGCTGGGCGTTCTCGGCTGCGTGTGCGTGCGCTGAGGCGGGAGCGGCCTGGCCGAGCAGGGGCACCAGCGCGAACGCAGTGCCGGTGACGAGCGTGACGAGCGATCGGTTCACGATGACCTCCTGGTCGGGGTCGGCTTCGGGAGCGTTGCCGTGTCGGGCCGGAGTGTCACGTCGGCGACGCCGTGCAGGACAGCCAGGGTGCTCTCCCGCCCGACGAGATCGACCACGGCCTGCTGGTGACGACGGCCGTCGAAAGCCCACCCGCTGAGCACCAGCACGGTCCCGTCGGGACCAGCGGCCAGCGTGGCGTCCGTGACGCCCAGCTCGGCGAGTGCGTGAGCCAGGTCCGGTCCGAACGGGAGCGGTTGACCCCCCAACCCGTCGAGCACCACGACCACGACCGACATCTCGCCCTCCCGGTCGCCGGATCGTCCGGCGACCCCTGCGACGCTAGGTCGCGGGAAGGGCCCGATCATCGGGGAACTCCCTCAGTCTTGAGTGCTCCCCAACTTGGCCGCCGCCTCTGCCCGGTTGCGCACGCCGAGCTTGGCCAGGACGGCGGAGACGTGCCGCTCGACGGTCTTTCGGGAGAGGAACAGCCGCGCGGCGATCTCGGGGTTCGACGCTCCCGTGGCCAGCAGCCGCGCCACCTGCTCCTCACGCTCGGACAGTCCGGGGCCGGAGGTGCGGCCGCGCCGCCAGGGTCTCGCGCCGAGTCCCCGCATCCGGCTGCTGGCGACGGCCACGATGTTGACGGCCCCCATGTCGAGGCCGAGGCAACGAGCTTCGTCGAGGAGCAGCACCGCGGCCTCGGGGTCGCGGTCGGCCCGGAGCGCGGCTCGGTCCAGCAGCAACCAGGCGCGGTCGAGACGGTTGCCCTCCTCGGCCAACCCCCGCTCGACGCTGCTCAGCAGCCGCTGGGCGCCGTCCTCGTCTCCCCTGCGGTCGAAGAGCATGGCCGCGGCCCAGTCGTGGTGACGGCGGACAAGTGGGGAGGGCTCGGTGCCCGAGTCCCAGTCCACCAGCAGACCGGCGGCCCTCCCCGCGTCCCCGGCAACCGCATGGTGGCGAGCCGCGCACAGGCGCACCTGCTGGCGGCACCGGCGGCATCCGACCTCGTCGGACAGCTCGGCCGCCGTGGCGAGCAGGCCCGAGGCCACCTCCAGGTCGTCGTCGGTGCCCAGACGCGCCAAGAGCTGTGCGGCGGTCGTGGCGCGGCCGAGGGTGAGGTGCGGCCTCGCTCTGGACATGGATCGAGTGATCCGGTCGACGGCCGCGCGCCAGTCACCGGTCAGGGCCTCGACCTCCTGGACAGCGCTGTCCATGACCGACGCGTCGAGGCCGAACGCGAACCGCCGGGGCAGGTCACCCGTCCTCTCCAGCACCGACCCGATATCCCCCGCGACGTCGACCGCCTCCGCGATCCGGCCCAGGAGCATCAGCGCGTCGAGCAGGAAGACGCCGGTCTCCACCGTGCTCTTCGGGTTGTGGGCGCGCCGGGCCGCCTCCCAATGGCGGCGCGCGATCCGTTCGGAGACCGTCAGATCGCCCCCGTGCAGGTTGAGGGTCTGGAGCTGGTGGAGAGCGGCCATGTACTCGAGACCCGGGTCGCCGGCGGCCACCGAGCGGAGCTTCTGCTCGAGGCTGGCCACTGCGTCGAGGTCTCCCCGGACCATGGCGTCCTCGTACAGCACCGACAGTGCCCGGGCGAGCGGCCGACGCACACTGTCTCCGGCGGCCTCCAGCTCGCGGGCCGTGTCAGCGGCGCGGCGGGCGAGCCCGGCTGCGTCCACGAACCGCTCCTCCAACCAGCGCAGGAGCCCGGACTCAAGCGCGTCGACCTGCACGCTGAACGCGGACCCGGGCTGGGCTCGCGCGCGGGCACGCCGGAGCCAGGCCCGACAAGCCGTCGCGTCGTCCATGTCGTAGGCGGCCTCGGCAGCGCCGAGAACAGCTTCACGGTAGGAGGCGTCGTCGGCTGCCGACGCGGCTGCCTGGGCCCACAGCGACAGGGCCAGGTCGAGTCGCCCGACGTCGGTGGCCAGGGCGGCCATCTGCGCGGCGAGATCTGCGGCGCCGGCCTCGCCGCTCTCCTGCACGAGGGCGACCAGGCGAGCGGTTCCGTCGTCGGCCAGCCAGGAGCGGCGAGGTGAGGCGAGCGCACGCTCCACGAGGTCCAGCACCGGCCTGCCGGCGGCTTGCCGGTGTTCGGTCGCCGCCAGCAGGCGGACCGGTTCGTCCATCCGGGCCAGCCAGTCAGCCACCTCGCCGTGCAGCCGTCGACGGTGGTCCGTCGAAAGGTCGCCGACGACGGCGTCGCGCACGAGGTCGTGCACGAGGGACACCGTCTCGCCCGCCGTGGTGACCAACCCTCGAGCGGCCAG
Organism: Actinomycetes bacterium; assembly: GCA_036380775.1. Lineage (GTDB taxonomy): Bacteria > Actinomycetota > Actinomycetes > JACCUZ01 > JACCUZ01 > DASVED01. The sequence goes on along the minus strand of DASVED010000412.1, from coordinate 8,148 downwards.
GGCGGCCGTAGCGGTCGACACCCGGGCGTCAGGCCAGGCGAGCATCTCGGCGACGTCCTGCCGGCTCAACGGTCGGGCGGCGACAGCGAGCAGGCCGATGACGTCGACCGAGTCGTGGCCGATCGCGCGCAGCCTGGACCGGACCACGGTCTCCGCGCTCGAGATGCCGCCTTCTGCCAGCATGGACAGCCAGAACGGTGAGCCACCCGCGGCGGCCCATGCCGTCACGGCCTCCTGCCGGGACAGGCGGGGCGAAAGTGACCGCGCCAGAGCGATGCCGCTGACCTGGTCGAGCGGACCGAGCTCCAGGACGGTGGCTCGGTCCGTGCCGAGCAGGCTCACGAGCGACTGGTGGACTAGCGCGGCGGCCGGGTCCGGGCGGCTTGCGGCGAGCAACAGGAGGTCCGATCCGTCCTGTTCGGCTGCGCGGACCACGTAGTGCAGCAGGGCGTGGGTCGCGTCGTCCACCCACTGCTCGTCGTCGACTACGAGTACCCACCGGGTCACCTGCCGACGTAGACCGGACATAGCCTGATGGCTCGCCTCGAAGAGCTGGAGCGGGCTCGGGGACGCCGCGCCTCGCAGGCACGCCGCGAGCCCGGGGTCGGCGCGACCGAGACACCGCAGCAGGTCACCTGCCGCGGCGAGCGGGACCCTGGCCTCCGGCTCGTGCCCCCTGACCCGGAGCACACCGCAGTCCCGGAGCAGCGCCTCGCCCTCGGCCAGCAGGCGAGTCTTCCCCGCTCCCGCCGAACCGGTCATCAGGACGGCTCGGGTCCCCGAGGAGCGGACGGCCTCCGACATCGCGCGCAGCTCGTCGTCGCGTCCTACCAGGGGCCCCACCACCAGCGACACGCTAGAGCGCTGGACCGAGGGCGGGCAGGACTTCTGCTCGATCCTCTGTTCTCGGGTACGACCGGAGCAGATGTGGTGTCGACTACGACCGGATCAGCTGTGGACGTTCATGTCCTCGAGGTTCTCGCGTACGCCGGCGAGGCGCGGGTTGTCCGGCCACAGGAGCTGCGCCTCGTGCATCGCGGACGCCGCCTCCTCGGACTCGCCCAGCGCCGCCAGCGCCTGGGCCAGGGTCAGGACGTCGTCGGCGCGTGCCGTGCGGTCCTGGTCCCAGACGATCGCTTCCCGGGCGTGCTCGACGGCCTCGGCCAGCCGTCCGTGCACCAGGTGGTGCAGAGCATGCGTGCCCGCCAGCGTGGTCCCGGTGCTTGCGTGCCGTTGTGCCTGCTGCAAGGAGGTAGCGACCTCGTCCTCCACCCGGTCCAGGTCGAGCTGCCCGGACTCGACGGCGCAGAGCAGCTCCCAGGTGTGTCCGCCGAGGGCCTCCAGCCGGGCCGTCCCGCTGCGGCCGGCGTGCTCCACCCGGGTGCGCGTCGCCTCTGCGGCCTCAGCGAACCGTCCTTGCGAGTGCAGCGCGCGCTGCAGGATCGTGAGGGCCGGCCGGTCCGAGGGCTTGCTGCGCAACCGCTCGCGTGCTTGTGCTTCCGCCTTCTCGGTGTCGCCCGAGTGCAGTGTGCGGTTGGCGGCGACCGCTGCCCTCCGTGGGATCTTGCTGCCCAGCCAGACCAACGGGTCGTAGGTCGTGTCGACGACGCGCTCCTTCATCGGGATGATCGCGTTGTCGGTGATCTTGATGTGTTCCGGGCAGACCTCGGTGCAGCACTTCGTGATGTTGCACATGCCGAGGCCGTGGCTCGCCTGCGCCTCACGCTTGCGGTCACGGGCGTCGAGCGGGTGCATGTCCAGCTCGGCCAGTCGGATGAAGAAGCGTGGCCCGGCGAAGGACGGCTTGTTCTCCTCGTGGTCCCGGATGACGTGGCAGGTGTCCTGGCAGAGGAAGCACTCGATGCACTTGCGGAACTCCTGGCTGCGCTCCACATCCAGCTGGTCCATGCGGTACTCGCCGGGGGCCAGGTCGAGCGGTGGCGCGAACGCCGGGACCTCGCGAGCCTTCTCGTAGTTGAAGGACACGTCGGTCACGAGGTCCTTCACGACCGGGAAGGTCCGCAGGGGCGTCACGGACACCACTTCGTCCTCCCCGAACGTGCTCATGCGCGTCATGCACATCAGCCGCGGACGGCCGTTGACCTCAGCGCTGCACGAGCCGCACTTGCCGGCCTTGCAGTTCCACCTGACGGCCAGGTCCGGCGTCTGGGTGGCCTGCAGCCGGTGGATGATGTCGAGGACGACCTCGCCCTCGTTCACCTCGACCGTGTAGTCCTCGAGCTCTCCGTCGGTGGCGTCGCCACGCCAGACCTTGAAGCGGGCGTTGTAACCCATCAGGCCTTCTCCTCGGGCAGGATCGCCAGCTCCTCGGCGGTCATGTACTTGCTCAGCTCCTCGCGGTCGAACAGCGACAGCAGCTCAGGGGGCATCACGGGCAGCGGTTGCTGCGTCACCTCGACACCGTCGTCGCTTGGCCGGCACACCAGGTTGACCTTGCGCCACTCGGCGCTCATCGCGGGGAAGTCGTCACGGGTGTGCCCGCCGCGTGACTCCTCGCGGACCAGTGCGGACCGCGCGACGCATTCCGAGACGATCAGCATGTTGGGCAGGTCGAGCGCCAGGTGCCAGCCGGGGTTGAACACCTTGTCGCCCTGAACGGTGATCTTCCTGGCCCGGGCCTTCAGGTCGTCCAGCTTCTTCAGCGCCTCCTCGACCTCCGCCGCGTTGCGGATGATGCCGACGAGGTCGTTCATCGTCTGCTGCAGATCGGCGTGGATGGTGTACGGGTTCTCGCCCCCCGTACCGGAGAAGGGCTCTTCGGCCTCCCGGCGGGCCGCCTCGACGTCGTCGTCGGTCACCGTCGGCCGGGCCCGCCCGAGCGACTCCACGTAGGTCGCGGCGCCCTCGCCGGCGCGCCGGCCGAAGACGAGCAGGTCCGACAGCGAGTTGCCGCCGAGCCGGTTGGACCCGTGCATGCCGCCGGACACCTCACCCGCGGCGAACAGGCCCGGCACGACGGCCGCGGCCGTGTCCGGGTCCACCTCGACGCCGCCCATGACGTAGTGGCAGGTGGGCCCGACCTCCATCGGCTGGGCGGTGATGTCGACGTCCGCCAGCTCCTTGAACTGGTGGTACATCGACGGGAGCTTCTTGCGGATCGCCTCGGCGGGCAGCCGCGACGCGATGTCGAGGAAGACGCCGCCGGAAGGGGAGCCGCGGCCGGCTTTCACCTCGGAGTTGATCGCCCGGGCAACCTCGTCGCGGGGGAGCAGCTCCGGCGGGCGCCGGTTGTTGGACGGGTCCTCGTACCAGCGGTCCGCCTCCTCCTCGGTCTCGGCGTACTGCTTGCGGAAGACGGCCGGGACGTAGTCGAACATGAAGCGCTTGCCGTCGGAGTTCTTCAGGACACCGCCGTCGCCACGCACCGACTCGGTGACCAGGATCCCCTTGACGCTGGGCGGCCAGACCATGCCGGTCGGGTGGAACTGGACGAACTCCATGTTGAGCAGCGTCGCGCCAGCCTTCATCGCGAGGGCGTGGCCGTCACCGGTGTACTCCCACGAGTTGGACGTCACCTTGAAGGACTTGCCGATGCCGCCGGTGGCCAGGATCACCGCAGGAGCCTCGAACACCACGAGCGTGCCGTCCTCGCGGGTGTAGCCCACCGCGCCGGAGATCCGGCTGCCGCGGTCCCCGTCGTCCTTCAGCAGGGCGGTGATCGTCACCTCGGCGAAGACCTTGATCATCGCCTCGGCGTCCCGGTGCTCGCGCAGATCGTCCTGCTGGAGCGAGACGACCTTCTGCTGGAGGGTGCGGATCATCTCGAGGCCGGTCCGGTCGCCGACGTGCGCGAGCCGCGGGTACTCGTGGCCGCCGAAGTTCCGCTGGCTGATCTTGCCGTCCTTGGTGCGGTCGAACAGCGCGCCGTAGGTCTCCAGCTCCCAGACCCGGTCGGGGGCTTCCTTCGCGTGCAGCTCGGCCATCCGCCAGTTGTTGAGGAACTTGCCGCCGCGCATGGTGTCGCGGAAATGGACCTGCCAGTTGTCGTTGGGGTTGACGTTGCCCATGGCTGCCGCGGCACCGCCCTCGGCCATGACCGTGTGCGCCTTGCCGAACAGCGACTTGCACACGATCGCCGTGCGCTTGCCCTGCATCCGCGCCTCGATGGCCGCCCGGAGGCCGGCACCGCCGGCGCCGATCACGACGACGTCGTAGGAGTGGCGCTCGATCTCGGTCATCGACTGGTCATCCTCGTCTCGGTCGGCATCAGTTGATGAACCGCAGGTCGTCGATCCAGCCGGCCGACACCGCCATCACGTAGAAGTCCGTGAGAGCAAGTGTGCCGAGCGTGATCCAGGCGAGCTCCATGTGCCGGGTGTTGAGCTGGGAGACGACCGACCAGCTCCGGTAGCGCAGCGGGTGCGCCGAGAAGTGCTTGAGCCGGCCGCCGATGATGTGGCGACAGGAGTGACAGGAGGCGGTGTAGGCCCACAGCATCACCACGTTGCCGACGAGGATCACGTTGCCGAGCCCGAAGCCGAAGCCCTCGGGACTGTGGAACGCGAGGATCGCGTCGTAGGTGTTGATGAGCGAGATCACGATTGCCGCGTAGAAGGCGTAGCGGTGGGCGTTCTGGAGCACCAGCGGAAAGCGGGTCTCACCCGTGTAGGTCTTGTGCGGCTCGGCCACGGCGCACGCCGGCGGCGAGAGCCAGAACGCCCGGTAGTAGGCCTTGCGGTAGTAGTAGCAGGTGAGGCGGAACAGCAGCAGGAATGGCAGCGACGCCATGGCGTACGGAAGGATCGGCCAGTCGGGCAGGATGCGTCCGAAGTGAGCCGCCTCGGGCACGCACCCCTCCGAGATGCAGGGGGAGTAGAACGGCGTCAGGTAGTGGTAGTCGTCGACCCAGTACCACTGCTGCATGAAGACGCGGACGTTGGCATACAGGACCCAGGCGCTCAGGCCGGCGAAGGTGACCAGCGGGGGCCACCACCACCGGTCGGTGCGCAGGGTGCGGGCCGGGATGGTCGCGCGGTCCGCGCCGGTCGTGCCTGTGCTCATCGCCGTCCCACGTCTGTCGCTCGGGCCCTCGGTCGCTGGCCCCCGCGCCCACACCGCGGCGGCCACCTGTCGCTGCGCCGGTCAGTTTGTCACCCCGGTCGTCCGACCGGGACAGCACCTCCTGCCCGGTGTTGCGGGCGCGGTCGCGCCCCCCACTCCTGGTGGGGGAGGATGCGGGGGTGCACGGGGCCGAGGTCCGCTCGCTGACCGCGCAGGGCCGGTTGGGACTGCTGGTCGAAGCGAGCGCCCACCTGGCCGACTCGCTCGACCTGCGCGACGTGGCCCGCGGCCTGGCAGGCAGCGTCGTGCCTGAGCTCGCGGACCGGGTCGAGGTCGACCTCGTCGAAGCGCTCTTCCGCCCTGACCTGGCGCCGGACACCGGCAGCGCCGTGATGTGCCGGGTGGCGCAGGTGGCGGCTGCCGATCCCGACCGGCCGCCACGGGAGGACGAGTGGGTGGCCTACCCCCCGGGAGGTGCCGCTGCCGAGGCGCTGGCCGGCGGCCGGGCCACCGCCAGCGCATCCGATGACGAGGCCTGCGAGCTCTTCGTCCCGCTGCGCGCCCGGGGAAGGGTTCTCGGCGTGATGGGGATGCACCGGGCCGGCGGAGCCGCCTTCGGCCCGGACGACGTGGCGCTGGCCGAGGAGATCGCGTCGCGGGCCGCCCTGGCGCTGGACAACGTCCGGCTCTACGACGAGGCCCGGGCGACGGCGGTGGCCCTGCAGCGCTCGCTGCTGCCGACCGCGCAGCCGCGGATCACCGGTGTGGACTCGGCTCAGCGCTACCTTCCCGGCAGCCGGGACATCGGAGTCGGTGGCGACTGGTTCGACGTGATCCCGCTGTCCTGCGGGCGGGTGGCCTTCGTGATCGGCGACGTGATGGGCCGGGGACTTAGGGCGGCGGCGGCGATGGGCCAGCTCCGGACCGCCGTACGCATGCTGGCCGTGCTGGACCACCTCCCCGAGGACGCGCTGCGGCACCTCGACGACCTGGCGCAGGGCACCGACCAGGTGCAGCTCGCGACGTGCGTGTACGCGGTCTACGACCCGGTCGACCGGCTGCTGTCGTACGCGACCGCCGGCCACCCCCCGCCGCTGCTGCGCGAACCGGACGGCACCACCCGGCTGTTGCCGCAGCCCTCGGGGGCTCCTCTCGGCGTCGGCGGGGTCGCCTTCGAGAGCACCACGCTGCGGGTCGCCGACGGGTCCCGGCTGCTGCTCTACACCGATGGTCTGGTGGAGTCGCGCGACGTCGACCTCGACGGGGGCCTGGCGGTGCTGGCCGAGTCGTTCAGCGCCGGGTCGGGGCCGCTCGACCCGCTCTGCGACCTGCTGCTCGCTGCCACCGGCCGCGACAGGGACCACGGCGACGACGTCGCACTGCTCGTGGCCGAGATCTCCGGGCTCGACGAGCGGCGGATCGCGACCTGGCGGCTGCATGGCGATTCCGAGGAGGTCGCCGGGGCGCGTGCCTGGTCCGGCGAGCGGCTCGCGGAGTGGGGCGTGGGGTCGCTCGACGAGTCGGCCCAGCTCCTCGTCAGCGAGCTGGTGACGAACGCGCTGCGGCACGCCAGCGGCCCGATCGCGCTCACCCTGCTGCTGCTCGACGAGATCGTCACGATCGCGGTCCGCGACACTGCGTCACCCTTGCCGCGGCTGCGCAGGGTGTCGTACGGCGACGAAGGCGGGCGCGGGCTCCAGCTGGTCGCGACGCTCTCCGAGCGGTGGGGCGCCCGGCCGACCGCCGACGGCAAGGTCGTCTGGTGCGACCTGACCCGCCCGCGCCCGTAGACTCTCCAGGTCCCCTACCGCTACGGAACGAGCGTTTTCGCATGCCTTCAGCCACCCGAGACGATCTGCGCAACGTCGCGATCGTCGCCCACGTCGACCACGGGAAGACCACCCTGGTCGACGCGATGCTCTGGCAGTCGGGCGCCTTCTCGACCCACCAGGCCGAGGAGGGGTCGGTCAACGAACGGGTCATGGACTCGATGGACCTCGAGCGCGAGAAGGGCATCACGATCCTCGCGAAGAACACCGCGGTGAAGCACCGCATCGGGGACCAGGACGTCGTCATCAACATCATCGACACCCCCGGGCACGCCGACTTCGGCGGCGAGGTGGAGCGAGGCCTGTCCATGGTGGACGGCGTGGTGCTGCTCGTGGACGCCAGCGAGGGACCGCTCCCGCAGACCCGCTTCGTGCTGCGGAAGGCCCTGCAGGCACGGCTGCCCGTGGTGCTGGTGGTGAACAAGGTGGACCGTCCGGACGCCCGCATCGCCGAGGTCGTCGACGAGACGTACGAGCTGTTCCTCGACCTGCTCGACGACAACGCCGCCACGGCCGCACAGTCCTTGGACTTCCCGATCCTCTACTGCTCGGCGAAGGCCGGCCGGGCCTCGCTGGAGCGCCCCAAGGACGGCGAGATGCCGGACGCCGAGGATCTCGAGCCGCTCTTCCAGACCATTCTCGACGCGGTCCCGGCACCGACGTACGACGAAGGCGCCCCGTTGCAGGCGCACGTGACGAACCTCGACGCGTCGCCGTTCCTCGGCCGCCTCGCGCTCCTGCGCCTCTTCAACGGCACGATCCGCAAGGGCCAGACCGTCGCGTGGGCCCGCGCCGACGGCACGCTGCAGAACGTGCGCATCACCGAGCTCCTCGAGACCAAGGCGCTCACGCGCGTGCCCACCGAGTCGGCGGGCCCGGGCGACATCGTCGCCGTCGCCGGCATCGAGGACATCACGATCGGCGAGACGCTGACGGACCCGGACGACCCGCGCCCGCTGCCGATGATCACCGTCGACGACCCCGCGATCTCGATGACCATCGGGATCAACACCTCGCCGCTCGCCGGCAAGGGCGGCAAGGGCCACAAGGTCACCGCCCGCCAGGTGAAGGACCGCCTCGACGCCGAGCTGGTCGGCAACGTGTCGCTCAAGGTCCTCCCGACCGAGCGTCCCGACGCGTGGGAGGTCCAGGGCCGTGGCGAGCTCGCGCTCGCGATCCTCGTCGAGCAGATGCGCCGCGAGGGCTTCGAGCTCACCGTCGGCAAGCCGCAGGTCGTCACGCGCAAGATCGACGGCAAGGTCCACGAGCCGATGGAGCGCATGACGATCGACGTCCC
>DASVED010000411.1:0-2825 GCA_036380775.1 Actinomycetes bacterium | reverse complement strand
GCGTCGGCGGGCACGATCGCCTCGGAGTCCTCGATCAGGTCACCGAACTCGGAGTCGCCGTCCTCACCGAGGGGCGTGTGCAGCGAGATCGGCTCGCGGCCGTACTTCTGGACCTCGATGACCTTCTCCGGGGTCATGTCGAGCTCCTTGGCGAGCTCCTCCGGGGTCGGCTCCCGGCCAAGGTCCTGCAGCATCTGGCGCTGGACTCGGGCGAGCTTGTTGATGACCTCGACCATGTGCACCGGGATGCGGATGGTCCGGGCCTGGTCGGCCATCGCGCGGGTGATCGCCTGCCGGATCCACCAGGTCGCGTAGGTCGAGAACTTGTAGCCCTTGGTGTAGTCGAACTTCTCGACCGCGCGGATCAGACCGAGGTTGCCCTCCTGGATCAGGTCCAGGAAGAGCATGCCGCGACCGGTGTAGCGCTTGGCCAGCGAGACGACGAGCCGGAGGTTGGCCTCGAGCAGGTGGTTCTTCGCCCGGCGGCCGTCCTCGGCGATCCAGTCGAGCTCCTTCTTCAGCTTCGGCGCGAACTTCTCGCCGGAGTTCAGCTTCTCCTCCGAGAACAGCCCGGCCTCGATGCGCTTCGCCAGCTCGACCTCTTGCTCGGCGTTGAGCAGGGCGACCTTGCCGATCTGCTTGAGGTAGTCCTTGACGGGGTCCGCGGTGGCTCCGGCGGTGGCGACCTGCTGGGCCGGGGCGTCCTCCTCGTCCTCGTCGGAGAGCGTGAACGACTCGGCGGCCTCCTCGCCCTCGGGGAGGTCCTTCGGCTCCTCGTCGGGAAGCTCACCGGCGGGCAGGGCCTCCGGGTCGATGGGGGTCGCACCGTCAGCGGCAGCGGCAGCCTTCTCCGGGGCGGCCTTCTTGCCTGCACCGGATGCCTTCTTCGCCGCGGCAGCCGGGGTGGCGGTCTTCTTGCTCGCCGTCTTGGCCGCGGGGCCGGCGGTGGCCTTCTTGGCGGGCTTCCCGTCGGACTTCTTCGCGGCCGGCTGGTCCTTCTTCGCCGTCGCGCCCTTCGACGACGCCGTGACCTTCTTGGTCGTGGACGCCCGCTTCGTCGTCGTCGCCGCCGACACGGCCTTCCGGCCACGGCTCGCGGGAGTGGCCGCGGAGCCCTCGGCCTCGACCATGACGGTCACTCCTTCCTGCTCGAGCCGGCCCTGCACCTGCGGGGCAGCACACTCGGGTGGGACCGGGCGGACGGTGTCCGACACGAACAACCTCTCGTTGCCGGCCGGGCGTGCAGCACCCAGCGCTGGCGGGTCTCGGGGGTGGTGCGGCTCGGACGCCGCAGTCGCAACACAGCATTGTGACACGGGAGCCCGCGCGCCGCAGAACCGGAGGTCAGGGACGTCAGGTCGTGAAGCGTACGGCGAGAACGGTGGCGTCGTCGCGCCCCAGGGCGTCGTCGAGCGTGGCGGCGCTGACCCGCTGCACCAGCTCCTCCAGGGACCCGGACGCCCCGCGGACCACGTCGAGGACCGTGGCGAGCCCCTCGTCAAGGTCCCGGCCGCGCCGCTCTACCAGCCCGTCGGTGAGGCCGAGCAGCAGGTCGCCGGGCCCCAGCTCGAGCGTGCGCTGGGCGCGCGGCTCCGGCCAGCCGAGCGGGGTCGAGCCGGACCCTGCGTCGACCAGCTCGGGTTCCTGGCCGGCGCGGACGAGCACGAGCGGGAGGTGGCCCGCTCCCCCGACCGCCGCCCTCCTCGCGGTCGGGTTGACCAGCAGGTAGACCAGCGTCGCGATCTGGTCCTGGCTCTCCGTGGCGGTGAAGACCCGGTCCAGTCCCTGCAGCACGGCCTCGGGCAGCGGGTTGGCATGGGCGAGAGCCCGCAGCGCCGAGCGCAGGCGGCCCATCCCGGCGGCTGCCTGGACGCCCTTGCCCATGACGTCGCCCACCACCAGGACGACCCGCCCGTCGGGCAGGACAAAGACGTCGTACCAGTCCCCGCCTACGTCGGCCTCGGCGGAGCCCGGTCGGAAACGCGCGGCGAGCTCCACCCCGGGGACGTCGGGCAGCCGGTCCGGCAGCAGGCTCTGCTGCAGGGCCACCGCGGTCGAGCGCTCCCGCTCGTAGAGCCGCGCCCGCTCCAAGGCGATGGCGCACTGCCCGGCCAGCGCGCCCAGGAACGCGTCCTCGTCGGGGGCCACCGGCTCCGCGACGCTCAGACGGAGCACGCCGATGCTGCCGCCGGACACGACCAGGTCTAGCACCACCACCCGGGGGTCCCCGCCCGTGCCGGTCGCGGCGAGGACGTCGGGGTCGTCACTGAGCACGATCTCGACGAGCTCGGCACCGACGGCGGTGCGGGCCGTCTCGCCGACCACGCTGCGCACCTCGTCGACGGTCAGGGCCTGGGCAAGAGCAGCCGTGGCTCGCTGCAACCGCGCCGTCCGCTCTGTGCTGCGGCGCAGAGCGTCCTCGTTGCGCCGACGGTCCGTGACGTCGGAGACCAGCACCGCGACCCCGATGACGTCGCCCAGCGGGCCGGGGGCCGGGAACCACTTGGACTCGTAGAAGCGAAGCTCTCCGGTCACGGGTGAGAGGGCAGTGAAGTCGTCGTCCTCGACCACGCGCCCGGTCTCGAGCACCTCTCTCAGACGGGCCTCCACGGCCAGGCCCAGCTCGCCACCCAGCACCTCGCTGGGCCGGCGTCCGATGTGGTCGGCCATCGCCAGACCGTTGACGTCCGCCAGCATCCGGTTGATGCGCCGGTACCGGAGGTCGGTGTCGTAGAACGCAAAAGCGACCGGCGCCTCCAGGACGAGAGTCTCCAGCAGCGCGCTGTCCGACGACTCGAGTCCCTGACCGGCGTACGCCCCGAACC
>DASVED010000410.1:0-10665 GCA_036380775.1 Actinomycetes bacterium | reverse complement strand
ACTTTCCGGTGGCCTCGTCGAGCACGCCGCGCAGCGCCGCGTTGATGTGGTCGCGGGAGGTCAGAGTCTCCTCGAGGTTGAGATTGCCGACCACGTTGCGCAGGGTCGTGACCGTCAGCTGCTCGACGCCCTGGATGTAGTTGGCGATCTCATAGGTCGCGGCCTTGGCGTCGGTCACCTGGAAGTAGATGACCGTGTCGATGCCGACCACCAGGTTGTCGGCGGTGATGACCGGCTGCGGCGGGAACGAGACGACCTGTTCGCGCAGGTCGATCAGGGGACGGAGGCGGTCGATGAACGGCACCAGGATCGACAGGCCCGGTGACAGGGTGCGGGAGTAACGGCCCAGCCGCTCGACCACCCCGGCCCGGGCCTGCGGGACGATCCGCACGGTCTTGGCCAGCGCGATGAGCACCATCAGCACGATGACTGCCGCGACGCCGAGCACGACGAGCGATTCCATCTAGAGCTCCGTTTCGTAGACGACCGCCGTGGCGCCGTCGATCTCCACGATCTCCACGTGGCGACCCGCCTCGATGCTGGTGCGTGGGTCGTAGGCGCGGGCCGACCACACCTCACCCTTGAGCTTGATCCGGCCCTTCTCGCCGTCGACCGGCTCGAGGACCAGTCCGCGCTCGCCGACGAGGGCGGCGGTGCCGGTGCGGATCGCGAGCGGAGTGCGCAGGTGGCGCAGCGCCAGGGGGCGGACCACGGCCAGCATCGCGACCGACACGACCAGCGCGACCAGGACCTGCACGATGATCTGGTCCGTGATCATCGCGGTGATGGCTCCCGCGAAGGCGCCCGCTGCCAGCATCGCGAAGACCAGGTCGAGGGTCGTGACCTCGACGATGCCGAGGACGACGGCGAGACCTATCCACGCGACCCAGTCGTAGTCCCCGAAGCCGTCCACGTCGCCATCCTATTGAGAGCGGACACCGTCACCCGCCCAACGCGCCGCGCCCCCTCGCTCGTTCCGCCCCTCAGACGGCGCGGGCCGTCCAGCGGTGCGCGAAGCGGCCCAGCTCCAGGGCGAGACCGAAGGTCTGGGCCAGTGCCTCCGCAGTGAGAGTGCGCTCGATCGGCCCGGCCGCGACGACCTGGCCGCCGCGCAGCAGGAGCACATGGGTGAAGCCGGCCGGGATCTCCTCGACGTGGTGGGTCACCAGCACCAGGGCGGGTGCGTCGGGGTCACCGGCGATGTCGCCCAGCCGCCGGACCAAGTCCTCGCGACCACCGAGGTCGAGGCCGGCTGCCGGCTCGTCGAGCAGCATGAGCTCGGGGTCGGTCATCAGTGCCCGGGCGATCTGGACCCGCTTCCGCTCGCCCTCGGAGAGCGTCCCGAACCGCCGGTCGGCGAGATGAGCCACACCGAGGGCTCCCAGGAGCTCCTCGGCACGCGTCGAGTCCAGCTCGTCGTAGTGCTCGCGCCACCTCCCGACGACCGCCCAGGATGCGGTGAGCACGACGTCGAGGACCGTCTCACGAGCGGGCAGCCGGTCGGCGAGCGCAGCGCTGGACAGTCCGATGCGTGGCCGCAGCTCGAACACGTCGACGGCACCGAGGGTCTCCCCGAGGATCTTGGCGCTGCCCCGGCTCGGGTGCAGGTTGGCCGAGGCGAGCTGCAGCAGCGTCGTCTTCCCGGCGCCGTTGGGACCGAGGATCACCCAGCGCTCCCCCTCGGCGACGTCCCAGTCGAGGGAGTCCAGCAGTGTCGCACCCTCCCGCAGGACGCTCACCCCGGAGAAGGCCAGCACGTCGGACATGTGCCTCAACCTATCCAGCGGCGCGCGATCTACCCTGACCGGCGTGCGGGAGCTCACGAGCGCGGGCCGGCTGGCGGCGTGGGGCAGCGCGGCCATCGTCGGGGCCGTCAGCCCGGACGATGCTGCTGACGAGGTGTGCGGCGCGCACGACGGCGGGCACCGTGTCCTCGGGCTGCCCGACGAGCCCGGCGCGGTCAACCTCGCCTACGCCTTCGCCCGGCTGAGGTCGCTCGGTGTGTCCGGGCTGCGGCTGGTGCTGCCGGTCCCCGGCGATGCCAGTGGCCTCCCCGGTCCCGCCGCGTTCAACGAGCGCGCGGTGGGCCGCGGTGAGGCCGTCCTGACCGTCGGTGGTCCCCCGCTCGGGCTGCTCGGCGAGTCGCGAGCCACCTGGTCGGTCCACCCGGTGGCCGCCGGGGCGGGTAGCGCCCTCACCGTACGGGATGCATCCCGGGCGTTGACCGGGGTGATGCGGCACTGTGCCGACGAGCTCGCCCGGATGGACGTCGCCCGGTGGGAGCCGGTGGCGGCCGAGGTCCTTGCCGCGCGGTCCTCGTCGGCGCGCTCGGCGCTCCCGCTGTCCGCGGGCGCCGAGGCGCAGGTGGTGCTCGAGCAGGCCCTGCGGGTCCTCGCGATCGTCGAGGTGGCCCGGTCGGGCGACGGGGCCGCCGTCAGCGCGGGCGAGATGGCCGCCCGGTCAGAGGTGCTGCGCGACCTGCACGCCGCCGCCCGGCGGGCGCTCGAGGCGGCGTGCAGCCCTCCGCCGGTGTGACGTCAGAGCAGTGTGCGGTAGAGGTCCAGCGTGCGGGTCGCGATCGACGCCCACGAGAACGACTCCACGGCCCGGCGCCGCCCCGCCTCCCCCATCACTCTGGCCCGGTCGGGGTCGTCGAGCACCTCGGTGAGCCCGGCCGCGATGTCCGCCTCGAACCGGGACGGGTCCAGCGGAGTCCCGCTGCCGTCGGCCGCCTGCTCGATGGGCACCAGCAGCCCGGTCTCGCCGTCGGACACGACCTCCGGGATGCCGCCGGTCGACGTCGCCACCACCGGGATCTCGCAGGCCATCGCCTCGAGGTTGACGATGCCCATCGGCTCGTAGACCGACGGGCAGGCGAACACCGTCGCGTGGCTGAGGATCTGGATGACGTCCGGCTTGGGCAGCATCTGCTGCACCCACACGACGCCGTCCCGGTCGCGACGCAGCTCCTCCACGAGGACGGTGACCTCGGCCAGGATCTCGTCTGTGTCGGGGGCTCCGGCGCAGAGGACCAGCTGCACCGACGGGTCGAGGGACAGGGCGGCGCGCAGCAGGTGCGGGAGCCCCTTCTGGCGGGTGATCCGGCCGACGAAAACCACCGAGGGCCGGTCCGGGTCGATCCCGTGCCGCTGCAGGACGTGGGTGCCCGTGTCGGGCTGGTACTCCTCGGTGTCGATGCCGTTGTGCACAACGTGCACGCGTCCGGCGTCGACGTCCGGGTAGCAGCTCAGCAGGTCGTCGCGCATCCCGGCCGAGACGGCGATGACGGCGTCGGCCGCCTCGACCGCGGTGCGCTCGGCCCAGGACGAGAGCGCGTAGCCCCCGCCCAGCTGCTCGGCCTTCCACGGCCGCAGCGGTTCCAGGCTGTGCGCGCTCATCACGTGCGGCACGCCGTGCAGGAGCCCGGCGAGGTGCCCCGCGATGTTGGCGTACCAGGTGTGCGAGTGGACCAGGTCGGTCCCCTCGCAGCCGGCCGCCATCGTCAGGTCGGTCCCGAGGGTGCGCAGGGCGGCGTTGGCGTCGGCGAGGCCGGCCGGGACGTCGTACGCCGTGACGCCCTCCTCGGACCGCGGCCCGCCCATGCAGTGGACGCGGACGTCGACCAGCCGACGCAGCTCGCGGGCGAGGTACTCCACATGGACCCCGGCACCGCCGTAGACCTCGGGCGGGTACTCGCGGGTGAGCAGGTCGACGCGCATGGCGTGATTGTGGACCAGCAGGGGTAGCGTGCGCACATGCCGGAAAGGATCCTGTCGATCGTCCTAGCGGGAGGAGAGGGCAAGCGGCTGATGCCGCTGACCGCCGACCGCGCGAAGCCAGCCGTGCCCTTCGGGGGGATCTACCGGCTCATCGACTTCGTCCTGTCCAACCTGGTCAATGCCGGCTACCGCAAGATCGTGGTGCTCACGCAGTACAAGAGCCACAGCCTGGACCGGCACATCTCCTCCACCTGGCGGCTGTCCGCGATGCTCGGGAACTACATCGCCCCTGTGCCGGCGCAGCAGCGACTCGGGCCGCGGTGGTTCGCCGGGTCGGCCGACGCGATCTACCAGAGCCTCAACCTGATCGGCGACGAGCAGCCCTCCCACGTCATCGTGTTCGGCGCCGACCACATCTACCGGATGGACCCCAGCCAGATGGTCCGCCAGCACGTCGAGTCGGGGGCGGGCGTCACGGTCGCGGCGATCCGGCAGCCGATCGACCTGGCCGACCAGTTCGGGGTCATCGAGACCGCCAAGGACCGCCGCCAGATCGCCGCCTTCCGTGAGAAGCCGACCGACGCGGTCGGCCTGGCCGACGCGCCGGAGCAGGTCTACGCCTCCATGGGCAACTACGTCTTCACGACCGACGTGCTGCTCGATGCGCTGCGCCGGGACGCGCTCGACCCGAGCAGCAAGCACGACATGGGCGGAAACATCATCCCGATGCTCGTCGAGCAGGGCCAGGCCCATGTCTACGACTTCCGGGACAACGACGTGCCGGGCTCCACCGAGCGCGACCGCGACTACTGGCGGGACGTCGGCACCCTGGACGCCTTCTACGACGCGCACGCCGACCTCATCGCGGTGCACCCGGTGTTCAACCTCTACAACCACGACTGGCCGATCTACACCGCGCACGAGCCGCTCCCGCCCGCGAAGTTCGTCCACAACTCCGAGGGACGGGTCGGCCGCGCGATCGACTCGTTCGTGTCGAGCGGCGCGGTCGTCTCCGGCGGCAAGGTCGAGCAGTCGATCCTGTCGCCGTGGGTCACCGTGCACTCCTGGGCCGAGGTGACCGGCAGCGTGCTGATGGACCACGTGACGGTCGGCCGGAAGGCCGTCGTCCGCAACGCGATCCTCGACAAGAACGTCGTCGTCCCGGAGAAGGCCCGGATCGGCGTCGACCGCGAGGAGGACCTGGCCCGCGGCTTCGTCGTGTCCGAGGGCGGGATCACCGTGGTGGGCAAGGGCCAGCGCGTCCGGGTCTAGCTGCTCGCCGCCCAGTAGCGTGACCACGTCATGACCGGACCCGCTCGCGGCAGCCTCCTCGTCACCGTCACCGGCAAGGACCGGCCGGGCGTGACGTCCGCCCTGCTCGGCACGCTCGCGACCTGGGACATGACGGTCCACGACGTCGAGCAGGTCGTGATCCGCGGTCGGCTAGTGCTCGGGGTGCTGCTCGGGGCGGCCGCCGGCACCGAGGGTCGGGTCCGGACCGCCCTCGAGGAAGCCCTCACGCCCCTGGGGATGGAGGTCGAGGTCTCGGCCGTCCCCGACGAAGGTGCCGCGCCGCGCCGCGGCCGCAGCCACGTGACGGTCCTCGGGCACCCGCTACGGCCAGCGGCGCTGGGCGGCGTGGCGGGCTGTATCGCCGACTACGGGGGCAACATCGACCGGATCGTGCGGATCGCCCGGTACCCGGTCACCGCGGTCGAGCTCGAGGTCTCGGGCGCGGATCCCGCCCTGCTGCGGCGCCAGCTGGCCCTCGCCGCATCGACGCTGGGCGTCGACGTCGCTGTCGAGCGCTCCGGGCTGCACCGGCGGGCCAAGCGGCTCGTCGTCCTGGACGTCGACTCGACCCTCGTCCAGGGCGAGGTCATCGAGATGCTCGCGGAGCACGCGGGCTGCGCCGCCGAGGTGGCCGAGGTGACGGGACGAGCGATGCGCGGCGAGCTCGACTTCGTCGAGTCGCTGCGGGCTCGCGTCCGGCTGCTCGCCGGGGTTCCGGCCACGGCTCTTGACGACGTACGCCGGGACCTGCAGCTCGCCCGGGGAGCCCGGACCTTCGTGCGGACGCTGAAGCGGCTCGACTACCGGATCGCGGTGGTCAGCGGCGGCTTCACCCAGGTCACCGACGCGCTGGTGGCCGAGCTGGGCATCGACTACTCGGCGGCGAACACCCTCGAGGTGGTGGCCGGGAGGCTCACCGGTGAGCTCGTCGGGCCGGTGGTGGACCGCGCGGGCAAGGCCGAGGCGCTGGAGCGCTTCGCCCGGGAGGCGGGCGTCGCGGTGTCGCAGACCGTTGCGATCGGGGACGGCGCCAACGACCTCGACATGCTGGCCCGGGCCGGGCTCGGCATCGCCTACAACGCCAAGCCGGTGGTGCGCGAGGCCGCCGACGCGGCGCTGAACCTCCCCTACCTGGACGCGATCCTGTTCCTGCTCGGCATCAGCCGCGAGGAGATCGAGGACGCCGACGCGGCCGAGGGTCTGCAGGTCGTGACCCCGCCGACCTGAGGTGGTGGGCGCTCCGGTGCTCGGGGCAGGATGCGGGCATGCGGGTAGCGGTCTACGGCCCAGGCGGAGTCGGCGGCTACTTCGGTGGTCGGCTGGCCCAGGCGGGCGCCGACGTCCGGCTCATCGCGCGCGGGGCGCACCTAGCCGCCTTGCGCCGGCACGGCCTGCGCGTCCGCAGCGTCGCCGGGGACTTCACGGTCGAGGTGGCCGCGACCGACGACCCCGCGGACGTCGGCGTGTGCGACTACGTGCTGTTCTGCGTGAAGTCCTACGACACCGAGTCGGCAGCGGCGCGCCTGGCACCCCTGCTGGGCGACGGCACCGCCGTGCTCTCGCTGCAGAACGGCGTCGACAACGAGGAGAAGCTCGCCGCGGCCGTCGGCACGCAGCACGTGGTCGGCGGAGCCGCCTTCATCTTTGCGGGCATCGGCGAGCCGGGGGTCGTGGTGCACACCGGAGGACCGACGAGCATCACCTTCGGCGAGCTGGACGGGCACAGCACGGAGCGCTCCCAGCGCTTCCTCGAGAGCTGCCACGCCGCCGGCTTCGGCGCCGAGCTGTCGTCGGACATCAGGACCGTCCTGTGGGCCAAGCTGGCGTTCATCTGCGCACAGGCCGGGATGACCGCAGCGGTGCGTCTCCCGATCGGCGACATCAGGTCGACCGCCGCCGGCTGGTCCGCCTTCCGGGCGATCGTCGAGGAGGTGGCCGCCGTCGCGGCCGCGGACGGCCACCCGCTCCCCGTAGCCGCCGTGCAGCAGGCTCTCGAGCTGGGCCGCAGCGTGGAGCCAGGCAGCTTCTCGTCGCTGCACGACGACCTCGTGGCCGGTCGCCGCATGGAGCTCGAGGCGCTGCACGGTGTCGTCGTCCGGCGGGCCGCGGAGCACGGTGTGGCGGTGCCGATGACACAGGCCGTCTACGCCGTCCTGCACCCCTGGGCGCTGCGGAACGAGCGAGCCTGACCGGCTCTCCGTCCGAGCATCCGGGCGCGCGCTGGGGTCAAGCGCCGGTCGCACCGTCGATGCGCTCCCGGAGCAGGTCGGCGTGACCGTTGTGGCGGGCGTACTCCGCGATGTGACTGACGAGCAGCCAGCGCACTGAGAACGGCGAACCGTCGCGGATCCTCGTGCCGGTGTCGTCCAGGGATCGCTGGGCGACGACGGCACGCGAGCGCTCGCACTCCGCGCGCCAGATCTCCAAGGCCTCCGCGACGTCGCCGTCGAGCGACTCGAAGTCCTGGTCGGGGTCGTCGTCGGAGTAGAAGAGCATCGGGACGTCCTCGCCGGCGAGCTGGATGCGGAACCACCAGCGCTCGACGGCTGCGAGGTGTCGGACCAGCCCGTGCAGGCTGAGGTCGGACGGCGGGACGCCCTTGTCCGACAGCCGTTCCGGAGGGACCCCGCGGCACTTCGCCTCGAAGGTCGCGCGGTGCCAGTCGAGGAACCCGGTGAGGACGGCACGCTCGTCACCCGTGGGCGGCACCTCGTGTCGGTTGTCGTCGCTCCAGAGGGGAGAGAAGTTCTCTGCTGGGATCTCTGGCATGAGCCGAGCATGCCGTGCGCCCCCGACATCCGTCAGCGGCCCGGCTCCCACATCTCGACGAGCCTGCCCTCCCCGACGTCGACGATGGCGACCGCGCCGGGCCGCAGGCCGCGCAGCTCATCCACGAAGATCGCGAGGAGATGTTCCATGGTCGGGTTGTGCCCCACGACCACCACGGAGCCGGTCACCCCGGAGAGCCGCTCGGCCAGGTCCCGGGCTCCGGTGAGGTAGAGATCGCGCTCGACCGTCGGTCGGGGCGCCCGCAGCGACGGTGCCATGGCCTCCCAGGTCTGGACCGCCCGCACGGCCGACGAGCACCACACGGCGTCGGGCGCGGGGACGCGGCCGGCGAGCCACTGACCTGCCGCGGCTGCTGCCCGACGGCCCCTGTCGGTGAGCCGGCGCTCGTGGTCGGCCCCCTCCTCGCCACTCTCCGCCTTGGCGTGCCGGACCAGGACGACAGTGCGGCGGGGGCCACCGGAGGGGTCGGTCATGACCACATCGTGCCGCCTCCGCAGAGGTCCCCCTAGGCTCGCCCCCGTGGATCACCGACCGGACCGGCCCGTCTCGGACGGGACCCTGTGCGTGATCGGTGGTGCGGAGGACCGGACCGGTGACCGCGTGGTGCTGCGCGAGTTCCTGCGCCTCGCCGGCGGGGACGGGGCACGGGTCGCCGTGGTCGCCACCGCGTCGGCGCTGGGACCCGAGGTCCTGGACGCCTACGAGGAGACCTTCCGCGACCTCGGTGCGGGGTCAGTGGTCCGGCTCCGACCCGAGACGCGTGCCCAGGCTGACGACCCTGCGGTCGCCGCCGCCCTGGCCGACGTCGACGCTGTGTTCATGACCGGCGGCAACCAGCTGAAGCTGACCGCAGTAGTCGCCGGGACCGCGTTCGGTGCGGCGGTCACGGCCGCATACGGCCGCGGCGCAGTTGTCGGGGGCACCTCCGCCGGGGCGAGCGCCGTCAGCGAGCACATGGTCGCGTTCGGCGAGGACGTCGACTCACCACGCCAGGGCACGACTGCGTCCGCGGCCGGGTTGGGCCTGCTGCGCGACGTGGTCGTCGACCAGCACTTCGCGCAGCGCAACCGGTACGCGCGCCTGCTCTCTCTGGTGGCCCGGTCGCCGCGCCTGCTCGGGATGGGCGTCGACGAGGACACGGCGGCCGTCGTCCGCGGCGGCCGTGACCTGGAGGTCGTCGGGGCGGGGTGCGTCTTCGTCGCCGATGGTTCCCGAGCGGTCAGCGACGCGCACCTCGCCGAGCTGGGTGCGCCGCTGCTGCTCTCGGGGGTGGTCGTGCACACGTTGCCGTCGGGGGCGCGGTTCGACCTCGTCGAGCGGCGGCTCGTGTCGTTCGTCGAGGAGCACCTGGCCCACCAGCTCAGGCACCAGACGGAGGAGGACGACGACCGATGAGCAGCGCACATCCGGACCTCGCGATCCTGCAGACCAGGGTGTACCGCGGGCCGAACCTGTGGTCGTACGAGCCGGCGATCCACCTCCTGGTCGACCTCGGCTCCCTGGAGGACCATCCGTCCGACACGATCCCCGGCTTCGTCGACGGTCTGGTCGAGGCGCTGCCGGGGATCACCCAGCACTCGTGCTCGCGCGGCCGCCGCGGCGGGTTCCTCGAGCGGCTCAAGGAGGGCACCTGGCTCGGCCACGTCGCCGAGCACACCGCGCTCCAGCTCCAGCAGGAGGCGGGGCACGACACCCGGCGGGGCAAGACCCGCGGCACCGGCGTCCGCGGTCAGTACAACGTCATCTACGGCTACGTCGACGAGCAGGTCGCACTGGCCGCCGGGACGTTGGCGGTGCGGCTGGTCAACCACCTCGTGCAGCCGGACCCGGAGTTCGACTTCGACGCGGAGCTCGAGCGCTTCCTCGTGCAGGCGGAGCGGACGGCGTTCGGCCCCTCGACCCAGGCCATCCTGGACGAGGCCGTCTCGCGGGACATCCCTTGGCTGCGCCTCAACCAGTACTCCCTCGTCCAGCTGGGGCAGGGCGTCCACCAGCGCAGGATCCGCGCGACCATGACGTCCAACACCTCGGCGCTGGCGGTGGACATCGCGGGCGACAAGGAGCTCACCACCCGGCTGCTCGCGGCGGCGGGCCTCCCGGTGCCTCGGTCGGAGTCGGTGCGCACGGCGGACCAGGCCGTGCGAGTGGCCGGCCGCATCGGCTATCCGGTCGTCTGCAAGCCGCTGGACGGGAACCACGGCCGGGGCGTCGTCCTGGACATCGCCGACGACGACGCGCTGCGGGCCGCGTTTCCCGTCGCGCAGGACCAGAGCCGGCGCGGCTGGGTCGTCGTCGAGTCGTTCGTGACCGGCAAGGACTACCGGGTGCTCGTGATCGACGGGCGGATGGTCGCGCTCGCCGAGCGGGTACCGGCCCACGTCGTCGGCGACGGGGTGCACACGGTCCGCGAGCTGGTGGACGAGACCAACGCCGACCCGCGTCGAGGCGTCGGCCACGAGAAGGTGCTGACGAGGATCAAGGTCGACGACGCCGCGGTCGCTTTGGTCGGCGAGCAGGGGTTCGGGATGGACGGCGTGCCGCCGCAGGGCACGACCGTCAAGCTGACGCTGACCGGCAACATGTCGACCGGCGGCATCTCGATCGACCGCACGCTGGAGGCACATCCCGACAACATCGAGATCGCCGAGGAGGCCGCGCGCGTCGTCGGTCTCGACGTGGCGGGTATCGACTTCATCTCCCCCGACATCGCCGAGCCCGTACGCGAGACAGGTGGCGCGATCTGCGAGGTCAACGCAGCGCCCGGCTTCCGGATGCACACCCACCCGACTGTCGGGGACCCGCAGTTCGTCGCCAAGCC
Organism: Actinomycetes bacterium; assembly: GCA_036380775.1. Lineage (GTDB taxonomy): Bacteria > Actinomycetota > Actinomycetes > JACCUZ01 > JACCUZ01 > DASVED01. The sequence goes on along the minus strand of DASVED010000410.1, from coordinate 45 downwards.
GGTCGTGGACTCGCTGTTCCCGCCAGGCAGCCCCAGCCGGATCCC
>DASVED010000409.1:0-6868 GCA_036380775.1 Actinomycetes bacterium | reverse complement strand
CCTGGAGCTCGGTGGCAAGAGCGCCAACATCGTGTTCGCCGATGCCGACGTGGAGAAGGCAGCCGCCTCGGCACCGTACGGCGTCTTCGACAACGCCGGCCAGGACTGCTGCGCGCGCAGCCGCATCCTCGTGGAGCGCTCCGCGTACGACCGGTTCCTCGAGCTGCTGGAGCCCGCGGTCAACGCGGTCAAGGTCGCCGCCCCCGGTGAGGACGACACCGAGATGGGTCCGCTGGTCAGCGCCGAGCACCGCGAGCGGGTGTCCTCGTTCGTCGAGGGGGCCGGCGACGCCGTCGACGTCGCCTTCCGCGGCACCGCCCCCGACGGGCCCGGCTACTGGTACCCGCCGACCGTCGTGCTGCCCCGCTCTGCCGACGACGCGGTGTGGCGCGAGGAGGTGTTCGGGCCCGTCGTGGCGGTCATGCCGTTCGAGGACGAGGCAGACGCCGTACGGATGGCGAACGACACGGTCTACGGGCTGTCCGGGTCGATCTGGACGCGCGACGTCGGCCGGGCGCTGCGCGTGGCGCGAGCAGTCGAGTCGGGCAACCTCTCGGTCAACTCACACTCCTCGGTGCGCTACTCGACGCCCTTCGGCGGGTTCAAGCAGTCCGGGCTCGGCCGGGAGCTAGGCCCCGATGCGCTCGACTCGTTCACCGACGTCAAGAACGTCTTCATCAGCACGGAGGACTGACCGATGGCCGCTGGGCGCCTCGAAGGCCGGACCGCGATCGTCACCGGGGGCGGGAGCGGCATCGGGCTGGCGACCGCACGCCGGTTCGCCGAGGAGGGCGCGAGCGTCGTCGTGGTCGACGTCGACGACGACGCCGGCGGCAGGGCTGCCGACGAGGTGACGGGCACCTACGTGCGCTGCGACGTGACCGACCCGGAGCAGGTCGAGGCGATGGTCGCGACGGCGCACGAGACGTACGGCAGCGTGGACGTCGCATTCAACAACGCCGGCATCTCCCCGCCCGACGACGACTCGATCCTCGACACCGGTCTGGACGCGTGGCGGCGGGTCCAGGAGGTCAACCTCACCAGCGTCTTCCTCTGCTGCAAGGCGGTCCTGCCCTACATGCGCGAGCAGCGGCGCGGCTCGATCATAAACACCGCGTCCTTCGTCGCCGTCATGGGTGCGGCGACGTCGCAGATCTCCTACACCGCGAGCAAGGGCGGCGTGCTCGCCATGAGCCGCGAGCTGGGAGTGCAATTCGCCCGTGAGGGCGTCCGGGTCAACGCACTGTGCCCGGGGCCGGTCGACACGCCGTTGCTGCGCGAGCTCTTCGCCAAGGACCCGGAGCGGGCGGCCCGGCGGCTCGTGCACATCCCGATGGGTCGCTTCGCGGACGCGCACGAGATCGCCAACGCCGTTCTGTTCCTCGCCAGCGACGAGTCCAGCTTCGTGACGGCGTCGACGTTCCTCGTCGACGGCGGCATCAGCGGCGCCTACGTCACGCCCCTCTGACCGAGGTCCATCAGCCGGCGGACCTCCCGGGCCACCAGCTCGGGGTGCTCCATCTGCGTGACGTGCCCGCTGTCGGGCACGACCACCAGGCGGCTGCCCGGGAACGCCTTCGCCGCGCGGGCGGCGGACCGAGGGTCGACGAGCCGGTCCTGCAGCCCGTACACGAGAAGGGTCGGCGCGCGGACGTGCTCGGCGAGCCGCCACAGCGGCCAGGACATCGGCCTCAGGTACGCCGTCATGAGGCTGCGCAGGGACAGCAGCATCGCGTCCCCGTCGTGGTCGAGCCGGGCCCGGCGCGTCGCCTCGGCCATCGCCTCCTCCACCCGCTGCGGCGGCACCCGCGACGGGTCGGCGTAGCAGAGCGCCAGGGTCGCCCGGACCCGCTGCTCCACCGGGAACTTCCCCAGCCGCCGAGCCAGCCGCTGCCCCGCCCACGGCACCGCGAGCGCCGGCAGGTGGACGTTCGTGGCCCGTGGCCGGAGCACCGGCAGCGCCGGCGAGACGAGGGTGAGGGTGCGCACCAACTCCGGCCGGGTCACCGCGACCACCAGCGACACGGTGCCGCCGAGCGAGTTCCCGAGGAGGTGCACCGGTCCCTCCCCGCGAGCCTCGACGAGCGCGACGACGGCGCGGGCGTGGGCCCGCACCGAGTAGTCGCGGTCCGGCGGCGGCGGCGACCAGCCGAAGCCCGGCAGGTCCGGCGCCGCCGCGTGCACCCGGTCCCGGAGCAGGCCCATCACGTCCGTCCAGTTCGTCGACGCGCCGCCCAGCCCGTGCACCATGACGGCCGGGTCGGACCCGTCGACCGCGGAGTCGCTCTCCCGGACGTGCAACGCGCCGCTCGGCAGGTCGACCACCCGCCCCGGCCAGGGCGGTCGGTAGACGATCGTCACGGCCGGATGTCCGCGGGCTCTTGCTCCCCTGACAGCATCGGCTCGAGGCGCCGGTTGACGGCCGCGAGCACGGCCCTGATCACCGCTTGCCGGACGTCCTCCCGCACCACAGACGCACCGGAGAGGCGTTGCGTGGCACGTCCCGTGACCATCGTCACGACCACGAGTGCCGTGCGGTCGGTGCCGGTGCTGGCGATCTCGACGTGCTCGACGTCGAACCGCACCCCGTCGCCCACGACGTGCTCGATGGCGCGCAGGGTCGCCCCCGCCACCGAGCGATGCAGGCTGCCGGCGGTCGCTGTGCCCTCAGCGCTTCCCTCGACGGTGCGCCCGTCGATGCCGAGCGCGACGGTCACCCCGGTGGTCAGTCCGGCCGAGACCAGCTGGACCCGTTCGATGACCAGCCGGGTGGCCCGGGTCACCGTGACATCGGGGTGCTCGGCCCGGGGGAAGCTGTCCTCCGGCGAGTCGTGCACGGGCTCGGGCGGCGGCTCGCGGTGCCCCTTGGTCTCGGCCGGGGGAGCCTCCTCGCGTACGCCGGCACCGTTGGCCGCCTCGGTGGCCGACGGCTCACCCAGGACCCGGACCCGGTCGGCATCGACGGCCAGCCCGAACCGGCTGCGCAGCAGACGGTTGACCGCGCCGGCCACGCCCACCTCGTCCGCACCCGGCGCGAGCTGGAGCCGCAGGGTGCCGGGGCCGCCGGTCGTGGGTTCGACCGCGGCGGCCGCCACCCCCGGGACACCGAGCAGCGCGGACACGAGGTCGCGGTGGTCGGTGACGGTCACGGGGCAAGTCTCGCAGCCCGCAGGCCCCCAGGCAGGTAATGCCGCAATGCCCGCGCCGCTCGTAGGGTGGGCGCATGACAGAGCGCGAGTCCGAGCTCAGCGACCCTGAGGTGCCCATCGAGGATGCCCTCGAGCAGCGTGCGGCCCTCGCCGACGACGACATCGACCACGACATCGACATTGACGTCGGCGTCGAGGGGGCCACCAGCGATGCCGCGCTGAAGGAAGCGCTGACCGAAGTGCTCGACGAGGCCGACCCGGCCGACCGCGCGGAGCAGGGCCGCGTAGTGGCGCCCGCGGACGACGAGTACCGATGAGCGGCCCGGCTGGTTTCTAGGGTCCTAAGATCGTGAGCCGGTGCCAGGCCCCGCCGACGAGCACCGGCCGTCCCACCGAGGAGAAGGAGCACCCCGTGCCCGCAGCCGCGGACTCCCGTGCTCGCAGTGCCCGGCTGCCGCGCTCGGCACGCCGTCGGCAGCTCCTCGGAGCCGCACAGGAGGTCTTCGTCGCCCAGGGCTACCACGCCGCCGCGATGGACGACATCGCCGACCGGGCCGGCGTCAGCAAGCCGGTGCTCTACCAGCACTTCCCGGGCAAGCTCGACCTCTATCTGGCCCTGCTCGAGGAGCACGCCGAGGCCATGGTGGTCGCCGTGCAGGCAGCCCTGGACTCGACGACCGACAACAAGCTGCGCGTCGCGGCGACCATCGAGGCGTACTTCCGTTTCGTCGACGAGGACGGCGGGGCGTTCCGGCTGGTCTTCGAGTCCGACCTGACGAACCAGCCCGAGGTCCGGGAACGCGTCGAGGGCACGACGCTCGCCTGTGCCGAGCTGATCAGCGAGGTGATCCGCGGCGACGCCGGGCTGCCACCGGAGCAGGCCCGGCTGCTTGCCGTCGGCCTCGTCGGGATGGCACAGGTGGCCGCCCGGTTCTGGCTGTCGGAGAGCGGGACCATCCCGCGCGACGCCGCGTCCCGTCTGCTGGCCAGCCTGTCCTGGCGCGGCATCGGCGGCTTCCCCCTCACCGGCGAAGCACACTGAGACCGACTAGCCTGGCCGCACCGTCACCAGCAGTCGAGCCGGAGGTCCACGTGGAGGTCAGGATCGGTGTGCAGCACGCCACCCGCGAGCTGGTGATCGACAGCGGGGAGTCCACCGAGGCCATCACCGAGGCAGTGTCCGCAGCCCTCGCGGGGAAGACCGAGATCCTGTCCCTGGAGGACGAGCGCGGCCGCCGGGTCGTCGTCCCCGCCGACAAGTTGGCGTACGTCGAGATCGGCGAGCCGGAGAGCAGGCGGGTCGGCTTCGGCGCGATGTAGCGCCCGGTGCCCGCGCCGCCCACGGCCACGCCCGTCGCCGAGCGGCTACGAGCCCAGCTGCTGACCGGACCACCGGCCGGATCGGCGACAGAGGTCACCCGTCGACTGCTCGCCGTGCAGGCGCAGGACCCGCGTGGTGCCCGCCTGAGCGTGCGCAGCCGGACGTCCGGACTGCGCGCCGCCGAGCTCGACGCGGCGCTGGACGACCGTTCCCTCGTGGTGAGCTGGCTCAACCGCGGCACCCTGCACCTGGTCACCGCACAGGACTACTGGTGGCTGCACCCGCTCACGACGCCCCAGCTGGCCACCGGGTCGGCCCGCCGGCTGGCACAGGAGGGCGTCTCGCCGCGGCAGGCCGAGCAGGGCATCGAGGTGGTGGCGGCGGCGGTCGCGCAGGACGGGCCGCTCACCCGGGCCGAGCTGCGCGAGCGGCTGGACGCCGCGGGGGTGCCGACAGCACGGCAGGCCCTCGTCCACGTGTTGATGGCCGCGACCCTGCGGGGACACGTGGTGCGCGGGCCGGTGCACGGCCGCGAGCAGGCCTTTGCGGCGGTGGCCGACTGGCTGGGCGAGCCGCCGGCGCCGCTGGACCCCGACGAGGCCCTGGCCAGGTTGGGGCGACGCTACCTCGAGGGTCACGGACCGGCGGACGGCCACGACCTCGCGCGCTGGGCCGGCATCACCCTTGGTGCGGCCCGGCGAGGGCTGGCGGCGATCGGCGACGAGACCGTCGACCGGCCGGACGGGCTGGTCGACCTCGCCGACCGTGACGCGGCGGACGGAGTGCCGCCACCGCGGCTGCTCGGGCCGTACGACCCGCTGCTGCTCGGCTGGGTCTCCCGGGCGGCCTGGGTCGGCGAGCACGAGGGGATCGTGACCACGAACGGCCTGTTCCGGCCGTTCGCACTGGTGGGCGGCCGGGCGGCCGCGACCTGGGCCTTGTCCGACGGCACGCTGACCCTGCAGCCGCTGGAGCGGATCGGCCGCGACGACCTCACGGCGTTGCGCGCCGACGCCGCAGACGTGCTGCGCTACCTCGGCCTCCCCGACCGCGAGCTGGTGGTCCTGACCCCGTGACCCGTCAGGTCAAGCGTTGAGACCGAGCATGGCCATCCGGCGGGTGTGGTTCTCGGTCAGCCGGGCGAACATCCGGCCGACCTCGGCAAGGTCCGCGCCCCGGTGCGCGACACCGCCCACGAGCAGGCCGGCCAACGCGTCACGCTCGGCGGCGACCCGCTGCGCCTGGCTGAGGGCCTCCCCCACCAGACGCCGACCCCACAGGGCCAGGCGGCCCGCGAGCCGGGGGTCGGCGGCGATCGCCGCCCGGACCCGGTCGACGGCGAACGTCGAATGACCGGTGTCCTCCAGCACCTCCAGCACGAGCTCGCGGGTCGAGTCGTCGAGGTATGCCGAGACCTCCCGGTAGAAGTCGGTCGCGATGCCGTCCCCGACGTACGCCTTGACCAGGCCCTCCAGCCAGTCCGACGGTGCCGTGCGCTCGTGGAACGCCTCGAGCGCCGGCATGAACGGCTCCATCGCGTCCTCCGGCCCCACGCCGAGCTGGTCCAGCCGGGACCGCAGCAGCGCGAAGTGGTTGTACTCCGCCACCGCCATCGCGGCGAGCGCCGCCTTGTCGGCGATCGTGGGGGCGAAGGAGGCGTCGTCAGCGAGCCGTTCGAAGGCTGTGAGCTCGCCGTACGCCAGCGCGCCGAGCAGGTCCACGACGGCCAGGCGGTAGTCCTCGTCGGCCATCGGGTCGAGCGGCTCACCGGTCGTCGTCGTCACGGGTCGCAGCGTATCGACGGTACGCTGCAGGGGAAGCACGGATGCCCGGTCGTCGACGCCACTCCACGAACCCGATCGGCTCCAGTGACGATCGATGAAGGGCACCGTCCTGACTATCCCGTCTTTCGCCGACCTCGGCGTGCTCCCGGCCACGGTCGACGCGCTCGCTGCCGTCGGCATCAGCCACCCGTTCCCCATCCAGGCGCTGACCCTGCCGGTCGCCCTGCACGGCCACGACATCATCGGCCAGGCGAAGACCGGCACGGGCAAGACCCTCGGCTTCGGCATCCCGCTGCTCCAGCGCGTGGTCGTCGAGGGCGAGGACCACGGCGACCCCGCGCTGCCGCCCCCCGAGGCCGGCAAGCCGCAGGCGCTCGTCGTCGTGCCCACCCGCGAGCTCTGCGTCCAGGTGAGCGGCGACATCGAGAAGGCCGCGTCCCGCCGCGACGTGAAGGTGCTCTCCATCTACGGTGGCCGCGCCTACGAGCCGCAGGTCGAATCTCTCAAGAAGGGCGTCGAGGTCGTCGTCGGTACGCCGGGCAGGTTGATCGACCTCGCCCAGCAGGGGCTGCTCGACCTCGGGCACGTCCGCACCCTCGTCCTCGACGAGGCAG
>DASVED010000408.1:0-17390 GCA_036380775.1 Actinomycetes bacterium | reverse complement strand
CGATGGGGTACGGCGGACCGCATGCCGGCTACCTGGCCGTGCGTACCGCCCATGCCCGTCAGCTGCCCGGCCGCCTCGTCGGAGTCTCCGTCGACGCCGACGGTGCCCCGGCCTACCGCCTCGCCCTGCAGACCCGCGAGCAGCACATCCGCCGAGAGAAGGCGACCAGCAACATCTGCACCGCGCAGGTCCTGCTCGCAGTCGTCGCCGGCATGTACGCCGTCTACCACGGGCCGGAGGGACTGCGGTCGATCGCGCGCCGGGTGCACAGCTACGCGACGGTGCTCGCATCTGGCGTCGCACAGGCAGAGGGCGTCGACGTGGTCCACGACAGATTCTTCGACACCGTCCTGCTGCGGGTGCCCGGCCGGGCCGCCGAGGTGGTTGCGGCCGCGGCCGAGCGGGGCGTCAACGTCCGCCAGGTCGACGGCGACCACATCGGTGTCACCACCGACGAGACCACCACCCGTGAGCACCTGCGCGCGGTATGGGCCGCCGTCGGGCTGACCGACCTCGACCCGGACAGCGTCGAGTCGCCGGACACCCTGCCCGACGAGCTGCTGCGCGACGACGACGTCCTGTCCCACCCGGTGTTCCACCAGCACCGGTCGGAGACCGCGATGCTGCGCTACCTGCGCCGCCTCGCGGACCGCGACCTTGCGTTGGACCGGACGATGATCCCGCTGGGCTCCTGCACGATGAAGCTGAACGCGACGACCGAGATGGAGCCGATCACCTGGCCGGAGTTCGCCGCGGTGCACCCGTTCGCGCCGCTGGACCAGGTGCAGGGCTACGTGACCCTGCTCGACCAGCTCGAGCGGTGGCTCTGCGAGATCACCGGCTACGACGCCGTCTCCCTTCAGCCCAACGCCGGGTCGCAGGGCGAGCTGGCCGGGCTGCTCGCCATCCGCGCCTACCACCGCGCCAACGGCCAGCAGGCCCGGACCATCTGCCTCATCCCGTCCAGCGCGCACGGCACCAACGCGGCGTCGGCCGTGATGGCCGGGATGCGAGTGGTGGTCGTCAAGACCGCGGAGGGCGGAGACGTCGACCTCGACGACCTGCGGGCGAAGGTCGACGAGCACAGGGACGACCTCGCGGCGATGATGGTCACCTACCCGTCGACCCACGGTGTCTTCGAGCAGGACATCACCGAGCTGTGCGCCCTGGTGCACGACGCGGGCGGTCAGGTCTACGTCGACGGCGCGAACCGCAACGCCCTCGTCGGCGTCGCTCGGCCCGGTCGTTTCGGCGCGGACGTGTCCCACCTGAACCTGCACAAGACCTTCTGCATCCCGCACGGCGGCGGCGGCCCCGGCGTCGGCCCCGTCGGTGTGCGCGAGCACCTGGCGCCGTACCTTCCCAACCACCCGCTGCAGCCCGCGGCCGGTCCCGAGACCGGGGTGGGGCCGGTCTCCGCCGCGCCCTGGGGGTCAGCCGGGATCCTGCCGATCTCGTGGGCCTACGTGCGGCTGATGGGTGGAGCCGGCCTCACCCATGCCACCGAGGTCGCCATCCTCGGCGCCAACTACGTCGCAGCCCGGCTCGCGCCGCACTACCCAGTGCTCTACACGGGCCAGTCAGGGCTGGTCGCCCACGAGTGCATCATCGACCTCCGGCCGGTCACCAAGGAGACAGGCATCACCGTCGACGACGTCGCCAAGCGGCTCATCGACTACGGGTTCCATGCCCCGACCATGTCCTTCCCGGTCGCCGGGACCCTGATGATCGAGCCCACCGAGTCGGAGGACCTCGCCGAGCTCGACAGGTTCTGCGAGGCGATGATCGCGATCCGCGAGGAGATCGGCCGGGTCGGCTCGGGCGAGCTGCCGCGCGACGACAACCCGTTGCGCGGTGCGCCGCACACCGCGGCGGCGCTGGCGGGGGAGTGGGACCACGCGTACGGCCGACAGGAAGCCGTGCTGCCGGCGGGGGTGGACCCGGCGTCGAAGTACTGGCCACCTGTCCGGCGCATCGACGGCGCCTACGGCGATCGCAACCTGGTGTGCAGCTGCCAACCGGTGGACAGCTACTCCGACCAGCCGTAGCGGGTCAGCGCCCGGCGATCCGTGACGCAGAGCCGCTCAGGCGGCGACCATGTCGGTGGGCCGGTGAGGGGCGATGACGCTGCCGTCGGGCAGCAGCTCGCCGGTGTCATCGAAGAGCACGATGCCGTTGCAGAGCAAGCTCCACCCCTGCTCCGGGTGGCAGGCGACGGTGTGCGCGGCCTCGCGGTCAGGGGCGTCTGCGGTCGGGCACAGCGGCTGGTGAGAACACATGGCAGGCGGCTTTCCTAGAACGTGTGAGCATAGTCCGGTGACCAAGGACGGCGACGACGTCAGACCCACCGACCGTAACGACCAGTCGGTGCGCCCCCGAGAGGCGTCTGTTCCTCGACCTTCCCATGTAGTTTCGGCCGCCGCGGCCCGTCCTGGAGCCCGCGAGCCGAACGTTGTGGATTTGATCCGAAGGGACCACTCCTGTGCCCGCCGGACGTCCGATCGACCTGGTGCGGTGGCATGACGCGGGTCGCAGCCGCCGCGCCGGCCCTCCCACCGTACGTCTACGACCAGCGAACCCTGACCGACGCCTTCGCCGAGGTCGTGCTGCCGCCGGGAGGTGACCGGCGCCTCCTGGACCGGCTGCACGCCGCGGCGTCGGTCCGCACGAGACACCTGGCGCTGCCGCTCGAGAAGTACCCCGATCTGGACGGGTTCGGCGCGGCCAACGACGCGTTCATCGACGTCGGCGTCACGCTGGGGGAGCAGGCCGTCGCCGCCGCGCTGGACCGGGCCGGCCTCGGGCCCGCTGACGTCGACGTCCTGATGACGACGACGGTCACGGGCGTTGCCGCACCCAGTCTCGACGCCCGCCTGGTTCCGCGGCTCGGCCTGCGGCGCGACGTGCGGCGGGTGCCGCTGTTCGGGCTCGGCTGCGTGGCGGGGGCCGCCGGCCTGGCCCGGCTGCACGACATGGTGGCCGGCGACCCGGACGCGGTCGCCGTGCTGCTGTCGGTGGAGCTCTGCTCGCTGACGATCCAGCGCGACGACCCCAGCATGGCCAACCTGGTGGCTAGTGGTCTGTTCGGCGACGGCGCCGCGGCCGTCGTCTTGGTGGGCGACCGACGCGCGGCGGCCATGGGTCTTTCCGGGCCGAGTGTCGTCGCCACCCGCAGCAGCTTCTACCCCGACACCGAGCGCGTCATGGGGTGGGACATCGGCGGCAGCGGTTTCCGGATCGTCCTGTCCGCCAGTGTCGCCGACGTGGTGGAGGAGCACCTGGGCCACGACGTCATCGCCTTCCTCGGCGACCACGACCTCAAGATCGACGACGTGGCGACCTGGGTCGCGCACCCCGGCGGTCCCAAGGTCCTGGACGCGATGTCGAGGACCCTCGCGCTGCGGCCGGGGGCCCTGGATCGGACCTGGCGCTCGCTGTCCTGCGTGGGCAACCTGTCGTCGGCGTCGGTGCTGCACGTCCTGGCCGACGCGCTGGCCGAGCCCGCACCGGCGCCGGGCACCGTCGCCGTGATGCTCGCGATGGGGCCCGGATTCTGCTCCGAGCAGGTGCTGCTCCGGTGGTGACCAGCACGATGGCCTTCGCCTGCCTGGTCGCCGCGTTCGTCGCCGAACGGCTGGTCGAGCTCGTCGTGAGCTCACGCAACATCCGCGACGCGCTCTCGCGTGGAGGCACGGAGCGCGGTCGCGAGCACTACCCGGTGATGGTGTTCCTGCACACGGGACTCCTGGCCGGCGCGCTGGCCGAGGTGGTCCTGCTCGATCGCCCCTTCCTGCCCTGGCTGGGCTGGCCCATGCTTGCCCTCGTCCTGGCGTCACAGGGCCTTCGCTGGTGGTGCATCGCCGTGCTCGGCCGGCAGTGGAACACCCGGGTCGTGGTCGTCCCGGGTGCGACGCTGGTCCGCCGGGGGCCGTACCGGCTGCTGCGGCACCCGAACTACCTGGCCGTGGTCGTCGAGGGTGCCGCGCTGCCGCTGGTGCACTCCGCGTGGATCACCGCGGCCGTCTTCACCGTCGCGAATGCTTTCCTGCTACGGGCCCGGATCCGTTGCGAGGACGCCGCCCTCCGCGAGCTGTGCCGTGAGCCGGTGGCGGCTCCACAGCGAGCCGACCGGTGAGCACCGACGAGCTCGATGTGCTGGTGGCCGGCGGTGGTCCGGTGGGGCTGGCCACGGCGATCGAGGCCGCTCGCCGGGGGCTGCGGGTCGCCGTCGTGGAACCCCGCGAGGGCGTGGTCGACAAGGCCTGCGGTGAGGGGTTGATGCCGGCCGCTGTGTCCCGGCTGCGCGACCTCGGTGTCGAGGTGGCCGGCCGGCCTTTCGTCGGCATCCGGTACCTCGCCGACGGCCGGTCGGCGCAGGCCCGCTTCCGCCGGGGGCCGGGCCAGGGGGTGCGTCGCACGGTGCTGCACGCGGCCCTCTCGGCGCGGGCCGACCGGCTCGGGGTGCGGAGGGTGACCGGCCGGGTCCGCGATGTCCGCGACTGCGGGTCGCGCGTCGAGGCGGCGGGGATGCAGGCTCGCTGGCTGGTGGCGGCGGACGGGTTGCACTCGACCGTACGCCGGGAGGTCGGTCTGGACCGGCCGACGGCCGGGCCGAGCCGGTACGGGCTGCGCAGGCACTTCGGCATGGCACCGTGGACCGACCACGTCGAGGTGTACTGGTCCCCTCACGTCGAGGCGTACGTGACGCCGGTCGCGGACGACCTGGTGGGGGTGGCCGTTCTCGGTCCCGCCGGCACCGGCTACGCGTCCGCCCTGGCCGAGCTGCCGGCACTCGCCGCGCGGCTGCGCGGGGCTGCCCCGGTCACCGCCGTGCGCGGAGCCGGCCCGCTGCGGCAGCGCGCGACCCGGGTCCGGGCCGGCCGGGTGCTGCTCGTCGGGGACGCTGCCGGCTACGTCGACGCGCTGACCGGGGAGGGGCTCTCGACCGGCCTGGCCTCCGCGACGGCGGCGGTGGCCGCCCTGGCGTCCGGTCGGCCGGCGGGCTACGAGTGGGCCTGGGCCCGCAGCACGCGGCGGTACCGCCTCCTCACCGAGGTCCTGCTCGCCGCCGCCGCGCGGCCCGGCCCCCGGGCCGCCCTGGTCCCCCTCGCCGCCGGCTGGCCCCGAGGATTCGCGGCAGCGGTCAACCTGCTGGCATGAGTCCGAACCGAGACCCGGAACTAGGCGGCGCCGGGCGCAGATTCATGAAACCCTGAGCGGGTGCGCTGCCTCCGCCAGCCAGTTCTCGACGGCCCGGGGACGTCGGTCGACCAGGCCGACGCCTCGGCACGCCCTGAACCAGGCGGCAGGTCCGGGGCGCCGGGGCGCTCAACGCGTCCGTCTCTCGTCCGCGAGGTCGTCCTCATCGCCGGGCTGTTCTTGGTCTACCGCCTCGGCCGGCTGGCGATCACCGGCCACGACGACCTGGCGATCACCAACGCCTGGTGGGTCTGGGACGTCGAGCGCTATCTGCGGCTGCCCAACGAAGAGCTGCTGCAGCAGTGGGCCTTGCAGTGGCCGGACTTGTTGCGGGCGGCCAACTGGTACTACGTCGCCGTGCACTTCCCGCTCACGTTGGCCTTCCTGGCCTGGGGCTGGCTGCGGCGCCCGCCGGAGGAGTACCGCTGGGCCCGCCGCCTGATCATCATCCTCACCGCGCTGGCCCTCGTCGTCCACGTGCTCATGCCGCTGGCGCCGCCACGCATGCTGAGCAGCCTGGGCTTCCTGGACACCATGGCGGTCTTCGGCCCGTCGGCCTATGGCGACAGCACAGCCACCATCGCCAACCAGTTCGCGGCCATGCCGAGCCTGCACGTGGGCTGGGCACTGCTGATCGCGGTCGTGGTGGTCCGGACGACGTCCAGCCGCTGGCGGTGGATCGCTGTGGCGCACCCCGCGATCACCGTGGTCGTGGTGGTCGCGACCGCGAACCACTACTGGGTCGACGCGATCGCCGCGGCGCTGTTGCTGCTCATCGCGATCGCCGTGACACCGGCACCCTGGGGTCCGGCGCCTGCTGCCGTCGTGTGGCGGCAGGTCCGTGACGGCCGTGCGCCGCTGCCGGTCGGGCAGGTGCGGGCGAGCGCCCGGGCTCAGGCTGTCTCGACGCGCAGCACCACCTCGCCGGTCGGCGCCTCCGAGCCGCCGCTCGGCTCGACGGTCACGGCGAGGGCGTCCGCGGCGGACACGTCCTCCACGACCGCCGCGAGCTGGCCGCCGCGGCCCAGGACTCCCGCCGACTGAACGTCGTCGCCGGAGATCAGCCAGAGCTGGTAGACCCGGTCCGAGGGCAGCTCCCGCAGGTCGGCCGCCCGGAAGATCGCGGTCCCGCCGGCAGCCACCACCGTGGCGCTGCCACCGGCCTCGGCCTCGACGGTCCGCTCGACCCGGTCCGGGTCGGTCGCGACGGCGGCGATGCGCGCTGCCCGTTCCTCCGAGCGATCGGCCCGCTCGACCTGCACGACGGCGACGGCACCCAGCCCGATGGCCACCACCGCGAGGACGGCCGCGGCAGCCATAGCCGGTTGGCGCCACCAGCGCCGGGCCCGGGCCGCGTCGCGGCCGGCCACCCCGTCGGCGTCGGCCACCCCGTCGGCGTCGGCCACCCGCGGGGACAGCTGACGGGTGCGCGCCGTCTCGGCCAGGACCCGGTCACGCAGCGCCGGGGGAGCGGGCTGGGCGACGGCCTCGGCGAGCCGTGCGGTGGTCGCCGCCAGCTCGGCGACCTCGTCGCGGCACGCGCGGCAGACCCGCAGGTGGGCTTCGAACTCGTCGCGCTCGACGCTGTCCAGGGCGTCGGCCGCGTAGGCACCGGTCAGTGTGTGGATGTCGGGGATGCTCATGCGCCCACCCCGAGACAGTCGCGCAGCCGGATCAGGCCGTCGCGCATCCGCGTCTTCACCGTGCCCAGAGGTGTGTCGAGCAGGTCGGCGACCTCGCGGTAGGTGTAGCCCCCGTAGTACGCCAGCGTCACCGACTCGCGCTGGAGGTCGGTGAGGTGGTCGAGACAGCGGCGCACCTGCTGCTGCTCCAGCCGGGTCTCCACCCGCTCCGCGACGACGTCGTACTCCGTGACGTGGTCGCGCAGCGCGACCCGCTGGTCCCGGTCGTGCGCCGACTGCGCGGAACGGACGCGGTCGACTGCCCTCCGGTGGGCCATCGTGTGGATCCACGTGGTGGCGCGACCACGTGCAGCGTCGAAGCGGGTCGCCGTGCGCCACACCTCGACGAGCACCTCCTGCGCAACCTCCTCGGACTGGGCGGGGTCGCGCAGGACGCGCCGGACCACGCCGTACACCGAGTCCGCGATCCTGTCGTACAGGAGCTCGAACGCCGGCCCGTCACCGCGAGCCACCAGCGTGACGAGCTCGTCGACGATGGCGGCGTCCTCGCCGGCAGGCCCGAGACGGCTGCCGCGACGCAGGGGAGCCATGCGCGTCAGTCTGTCATCGCCGTGCTGGATGGCCACCCGACCTCCTCACCGGCGTCGCGGGTCTTCGCGGGTCGGGGTCCCGGACACGCAGCCCGTACGACGTTCGGACCGCGCGGACGTCCGGATTGGTCCCTTCAGACCGGCGAGCTCACTGTCGGAGAACCGACGGCCGGGCTCACTGCCGGATCACCGACCCGCGCCGACCCTTGTCGACCTGGAGCTGGGTCGGCACCCGCTGCCGGAGGTCGGCGACGTGGCTGACGATGCCGACGGTCCGCCCACCGTCGCGGAGGTCGTCGAGCACACCCATCACGTCGTCGAGCGAGTCGTCGTCGAGGCTGCCGAACCCCTCGTCGACGAACAGCGTCTCGAGCAGTGCCCCGCCCGCCTCGGAGGTGACCACGTCGGCTAGGCCGAGGGCGAGCGCCAACGACGCCGAGAAGGTCTCGCCGCCGGAGAGACTGGCCGGGTCCCGCTCCCGGCCCGTCCATGCGTCGAGCACTCGCAGGGTCAGCCCGCCCCGCGCACGACCCCCGCCGCCCTGCGCGGAATGGACCAGGGTGTAGCGGCCGGAGCTCATCCGCAGCAGTCGCTCGCTGGCACTGGCGGCGACCTGCTCCAAGCGCGCGGCGAGAACGTAGGCGGACAGGCTCATGCGCAGGGCGTTGTCTGAGCTCTTGCCCTCGGCCAGCCGGGACAGGCCGTCGACCAGTCGGTGCCGCTCGGCCAGCGGACGGCGGGCCGCCTGGGTGGCGGCCACCTCCGCGGTCCGCTGGATCAGCGCAGCGCTTCGCGCGGTCGCGGCGTGGGAGCGCGCCGTCGCCGTATCGCGATCCTGGGCGGACCCGGTGGCCTGTCGGCGCAACCCATCGACGTCGGGCACAGGCGCCTGCAGCGCGACCGCGACATCAGGGTCCGCGAGCTGCTCGGTGACGGCCGCGAGCTCGGAGTCGTGGCGGCGGGTCAGCTCCTCGAGCTCGCTGAGCCGGTCGGCGTCGCGAACGGCTGCGAGCACCTCCTCGACCGATCGGAGCCCCCGCTCCTGGATCGCCTCGTCGACCCGGCCGAGCGCACTCACGACGGCGGCCTCGAGCCGGTCGATGTCGGAGAGGTGCCCGACCAGGCCGTCGAGGTCGCTCGCGGTCCGCTGGAGCCGCTCCCGCCGCGCGGTGATGGACGGGTCGTCCCCGCGCGCAGCAGCAAGCTCGGCCGTGAGCCGCTCGGCACGTGACCTCGAGTCGACCGCCCGGGAGGCTGCGCTGCGCTGCTCGCTCTCGTCGGCGACCCGGTCGCGCTCACGACGTTCGGCCTCCTGGCCGAAGCGGACGAACTCGCCCTGCGCGGCCTCGAGGCGGGCAGCGACGGCGACCGCGTCGGCCAGCCGCTGGTCGGCGGCATCGAGATGGGTCTCGAGCTCCTCCACGGTGGTGTCGCCCCCGGCCGCGGCGCGCTGCGCGGCCAGCTCGACGTCCAGCCGCGCGACGAGCGACTCACCGTCGTGGCGGGCGGTCTCGGCCTGCAGCACGGCGGCCTCGGCCGCCTCCTCGTCCTCGGCGGCTGCGACGGAGTCGCCCGGCAGAGCGGGCCGGGGGTGCTCGGTGCTGCCGCAGACCGGGCAGTCGGCGCCGGGCAGCAGACCGGCGGCGAGCTCGGCAGCCATACCGGCGAGCCGTCGGGCGCGCAATGACTGCAGCGCGTCGCGCGCGGCCTGATGCCGGTCGACGACGATCCGCCGCTCGTCCATGGCGGCGACCAGCTGGTCACGGACGGCGTCGCGGCGCAGCGCGGCCTCCAACCTCGCGGCCGCCGCGTCCCGGTCCTGCTCGACCGCGGGGAGCGACGCCGACGCCAGCCGGGCCGCGTCCCGCGCCGCTTCCAGCACGCGCCGGCGCTCGGCGGCGCCGGCCAGCCACTCGGCTGCCTTGGTCGCCTTGGCGGCGAGCTCGACGGCCGTCCGCTGCAGCTCGTCGGCCTGCCGGGTCAGCTCAGCCGCCTCGGCCTCCTGCTCGGCGAGCAGCGCCAGCGTCGCAGCCTCCTCGGCAGTCGCCCGCGAGGCGGTGCGCACCACCGCCAGCGCCGGCAGGGTCGCTGCGCCACCCACCGAGCTCACCTCGGATGGTGCGGCCTGTCCTGTGGTGCCGGTGGCCGCCAGCACCGTCACCAGCCGCCCGTGCGCGGCAGACGCGTGGGCGCGGGCATCCTCGAGCTCGGTCTGCAGCCGGCCCGCCTCGGCCAGCACCGGCAGCAGCGGCGCGACCGTGCGGGCCTCCGCCAGCTCGGCCATCGCGGCGTCCCGGGCCGGCCGTGCGGCCGCCAGCGCGGTCTGCCGCGTCTGGAGCGCCGCGGCTCGACGGCGGACACCCACGAAGCGCTCAGCGTCGGCCAGCGCCTGGGCGGCGGCCTCCGCAGCCGCCGCGGTGGCGCCGGCCGCCTCACCGGCGGCTGTCTCGGTGGCGCGCGACCTCGCCACCAGGTCGTCGAGCCAGTGCGCGAGCTCGGTGTCGTCCAACCGGTCGGTGAGGCCGCTCGGCGGCTCCTCACCGGACGCCTCCGCCACCCGCGCGAGCAGCTGACGGAGCTGGTCGTCGAGCTCGCCGAGGTCTCGCGCGGTCACCTGGCGACGAGTCACCAGCCAGCTCTCGACGTCGGCGAACCGGCGGGTGTCGAACAACGTCTCGAGCAGGGCACGCCGCCGGTCGGCGTCAGCCCGCAGGAACTCGGCGAACTGACCCTGGGGCAGGAGAACCACCTGGCAGAACTGGGCCACGGTGAGCCCCAGCAGACCGCCGAGGAGGTGGCCCGCCTCGTCCAACCGGGTGGTGTGGGTGGTCCAGCCGTCGCCGACCGCCTCCTCGACCAGCACCCGGGCCTGCTGGGTCGTGGTGCCGTCGCCTCTCTGCTTGGGGCGCTCCCAGGCAGCGGACCGGGTGACCCGCAGCCGTCGGCCGCGCAGGGTCACCTCGAGGACGACCTGAGGGGCGACCCCCTCGGCGGCGTGGTCGCTGCGCAGCGAGGCCCGGCCGACGCCCTGCTGGCGGGCACCGGGGACCTGGCCGTAGAGGGCGAAGCAGACGGCGTCCAGGATGCTGGTCTTGCCCGCGCCGGTCGGCCCGGTGAACAGGAACAGCCCGGCCGTCGACAGCTCGTCGAAGTCGACCGTCTCCATGCCGGCGAACGGGCCGAACGCGGTGACCCAGAGCCGGTGCAGGCGCATCAGGCGCTCGCCGCCGCCAGCCGCACGGCCTCGAAGGCCTCGGCCAGCAGCCCGGACTCGGCCGGCTCCGCCGCGCTGCGGACATGGGCGACGAAGTCGTCCGCGACCTGGAGGTCACTGCGCCCGCGCAGCCGGGCGGCGTAGGACCGCTGCGCGGACCCGTCACCGGCCTCCGGGGCGAACCCGAGAACCAGCACGTGCGGGAACCGGGCACGGAGGCGCTCCATCGGCTCCCGAGGACGCACCGCGTCGGTCAACGTCACCTGCAGGTAGTGGCCGGTGACGGCGTCCCACGAGCGGTCGGTCAGCAGGTCGTCCAGGTGGCCGCGAATCCTGGCCAACGGCCGCTCGACGGGGGTGGGCAGGTGCTGGACGGAGACCTCGGCGCCGGGCGCCGTCCCGAGGTCGACCAGGAGCACCGCCTTGCGGTGGTGCTCCTCGGAGAACGAATAGGCGATCGGCGAGCCGCTGTAGCGGACCCGGTCGGTCAGGCGCTGGGCGCCGTGGAGGTGACCCAACGCGGCGTAGTCGACGCCGGCAAAGGTCGAGGCCGGGACGGACCCGACACCGCCGACGCTGATGTCCCGCTCGCTGTCCGATGGCTCGCCGCCGGTCACGAAGGCGTGCGCGAGGACCACCGACCGGGCGTCGGGCCGCTCGGCCAGGTCCTGGCGGACCCGGGCCATGGCCGCGCTCAGCACGGCGGTGTGGCTGCGCTCGTCGCAGCCGAGCTCGTCGCGCACCGCGTCCGGCTCCAGGTAGGGCAGCCCGTAGACCGCGACCGGGCCATCCCCGTCCGCCAGCAGGACCGGCCGGGCGCAACCGGCCGGGTCGGTGCGCAGGTGGATGCCCGCGGTGTCGATCAGGTCGGCCCCGAAGCCCAGCCGGCGCGCTGAGTCGTGGTTGCCGCTGATCAACACGACCCTCGTCCCCGTCGCGGCGAGGCGGCGGAGCGCGTCGTTGCACACGGTCACCGCGTCGACCGACGGGAGGGCCCGGTCGTAGACGTCGCCGGACACCAGGACCGCGTCCACCCCCTCGGACCGGACGGTCTCGACCAGGAAGTCGACGAAGCGCGCCTGGGCACCGAGCAGGTCCTCCCGGTGGAAGGACCGGCCGAGATGCCAGTCGGAGGTGTGGATCAGGCGCATGCGACGACGGTATGGCGGGGGCTGGACACAACCCCGGTGGTTCGGCGGCGTGTCGCCGGACCATGGGCATGACAGTCATGCCAGGTATGACCAGGCATCTGGTGCGCGCCGGGGCGTCAGTGTGCGAGGTTGTGCCAAGGAGCGTCCGGGAAGGGGTCGGCCATGGGTCAGGACGTGGCAAACCGGCAGTTCACCCGCGAGGACAGGGCGCGCTACCGGCAGAAGGTGAAGCGCTGCCTGGACGTCTTCGCGCGGATGCTCTCCGAGTCGCGGTTCGACACCGAGCGGCGGAGCATGGGCCTGGAGATCGAGCTGAACCTCACGGACGCCGGCGGCGACCCGGCGATGATCAACGACAAGGTCCTGGGGATGATCGCCGACCCGGACTTCCAGACCGAGCTCGCGCAGTTCAACATCGAGATCAACATCCCGCCCAAGCGGCTCGACGGGCCGGTCTTCGCGGGCCTCGAGCGCGACGTCAGGGCGAGCCTGAACCATGCCGACGACGTGGCCAACGAGGCCGGCGCCGACGTCGTCATGATCGGCATCCTGCCGACCGTACGCCCGGAGCACCTCACCGAGGAGACGCTGAGCGCCAACCCGCGGTACGCCCTGCTCAACGAGCAGGTGTTCGCGGCGCGCGGCGAGGACATCTCGCTGGCCATCGACGGCGTCGAGCGGATCTCGACCACGGCGGACACCATCGCGCCGGAGGCGGCCTGCACCAGCGTGCAGCTGCACCTGCAGGTGAACCCGGAGACCTTCGCAGCGCACTGGAACGCGTCGCAGGCGATCGGTGGGGTGCAGCTGGCCATGGGGGCCAACTCGCCGTTCTTCTTCGGCAAGGAGCTCTGGCGGGAGACGCGGATCGCGCTCTTCGAGCAGGCAGCCGACACCCGCTCCGACGAGCTCAAGGCCCAGGGGGTCCGGCCGCGGGTGTGGTTCGGCGAGCGCTGGATCACCTCCATCTTCGACCTGTTCGAGGAGAACGTCCGCTACTTCCCGTCACTGCTGCCGATCTGCGACGACGAGGACCCGCTGGAGGTCCTCGACCGCGGCGACGTGCCGAAGCTCGGCGAGCTCAGGCTGCACAACGGGACGATCTACCGCTGGAACCGGCCGGTCTACGACGTCGTCCGCGGGCGTCCGCACCTGCGCGTCGAGAACCGCTGCCTGCCCGCCGGCCCGACGGTCGTCGACGTGCTGGCCAACGCTGCCTTCTACTACGGGCTGGTCAAGGTTCTGGCCGAGGCGGACCGCCCGGTCTGGTCGCAGATGTCCTTCGCCGCGGCCGAGGAGAACTTCCACAACGGCGCCCGGCACGGCATCGAGGCCCGCATCTACTGGCCGGGCATCGGGGAGGTGCCGGCCAGCGAGCTCGTGCTGCGCCACCTGCTGCCGCTGGCTCATCGCGGCCTCGAGGAGTGGGGGGTCGCGACGGAGGACAAGGACCGGCTGCTCGGCATCATCGAGCAACGCTGCCTGCGCGAGGTCAACGGCGCCTCATGGCAGGCGGCGACCTTCCACCGGCTCTTCACCGACCACGACCGGCCGGACGCGCTGCGCGAGATGATGCGGGCCTACGTCGAGCACATGCACTCGAACGAGCCCGTGCACACCTGGCCGGTCTGACGGCTCACGGCGCGTCAGCCGGCGATGCACCTCAGGTCAGCTCGGGCAGCACCGCGGCGCAGAACTCCTCGTCGCCGAACGAAAGGCCGTGGTTGGCGATCAGCTCGAAGGTGCCGGGCACCGGCTCGCCGCCGGGCTCGGAGTCACCGAGGACGTCGAACTGCTCGCTGGCCTTGAACACTCCGGTGGCTTTGAGCAGCAGGTTCCCGTCGGAGTCGTAGACCCGGAACGTTCCCGCGTCCATGAACTGGAACTCCCAGATGTTCCCCCCGATGTGGGTCGCCTTCTGCTCGTGGAAGACGGCGTTGCCGTGGGTGCTGATCGAACCGTCCTCGGTGGAGATGACCTCGCGGAACTCGTAGTTGTCGAAGCCGAAGAAGGCCTGGCCGTCGGATCCCTTGACCGGGAGGACGTGGGAGACGCCGCTGAACTCGACCTCGAAGTGCACCGCGATCCCGCAGAAGTCGGACTCGTCGAACGAGTCGGTGCCCGAGTAGCGCTCCGACGGGAAGTAGGGCTTGCCTGCATGGGCAGCCACGGGAGTCGCAAGAACGAGGGCAGCGGAGGCGAGAACGGCCAGGACGCGGGCGGTGCGGGTCATCGAAACCCCCAGGCAGATAGCACAAATACCCCGAGGCCGTGCTCCACAGTGCCCTGCCGACCAGGACTCGGCCATGGCCTCTACGGGCTATTCTCGCGCCGCGACGACCCGATGACTCTCCGTGCCTAGCCGAGCCGCTTCTCCTCGTCCGCACACCACGAGCCGACCAGGCCCCGGAAATGTGCGAGGAACTGCTCGTGCTCGTGCGGGGGGAACGTGCTCCTGACGGTGTCGGCCAGCACCCGGTCGAAATCGGCGCTGGCGAAGTAGTCCAGTGCCTGCGCATCGAAGTCACGCAGTCGCGACGCGCAGAAATCCGCGTAACGCTCGGTGTCGAAGTACTCGTCGGCGAGCACACCGTAGGCGGCCACCTTCTCCTCGTACGTCAGGTCTTCTCGATCGGCGATCGCGAACCACGGGGCGGGGTCGACATGAGGGGTCGGCGCGCGGCCCGTCGCCGTGCAGAACACGGACCACTTCACCAACGCCTTGAGCGCCCACGGGAAGTAGTAGTGCAGCGACGTGATGGCGACGTCCGGGCACGCGTTCGCGTAGTCGATCGGGTGCACCTCTCGACCGCGGACGAGCGTCTCGCAGGAGTTGAACTCCCAGCGGAAGAAGGCGTTGACGATCCGGCCGATCGACAGCACCTCGGCGCCGACCTCGGGGGAGAGGAAGTCGTGGGCGATGGAGTAGCGCCCATGCATCGGCTGGTCGGGGTCGAACTTCATCACCATCGTCTCGGCGCCGATGGACAGCGACCGTGCGAAGACGTCGTACCCCTCCACCGAGGCCTGCAGGTGCATCAGCATCTCGCCGGACTCGTCGTAGGCGCGGTGCAGCTCGTCGGCGTTGCGGATCCGCGACACGCCCCTCCAGGCGCCGCCGTCGTAGGGCTTCATGAACAGCGGGTAGCCGATCTTCTCGGCCAGCGCGTCGAGGTCGAACGGGCGGTTGTAGCGCTCGGAGGTGAAGGCGTACTTCGCGTTGTCGAGCGGGTTCTTGTACGGCACGAGAACCGTGTCCGGGACCTTCAGCCCGAGCCGCATCATCGCGCAGTACGCCGCGTGCTTCTCCATCGCCTGGAACGTGAAGGGCGAGTTGAGGAGGTAGACGCCGTCCATGAGCGCGACCTTCTTCAGCCACTCCCGCGGGTGGTAGTACCAGTAGGCCAGCCGGTCGATCACCAGGTCGTAGTCCGGCTGGGCGCGCAGGTCGAAGGGCTCGACGGTGATCCGTTCGACGTCGTACGCGTGACCGGTGCCCGACCCGTCGGTCACGGTGCCGACCCGTCGGACGAGGTGCTCGAACACCCTCGGCCAGTCGTCCTCGGTCCCCAGCAGCAGTCCGATCATGTGGCGTGTTTCGGCCATCGTCGTCCCTTCGCCGTTCCTGACAGCACCTTAGCCAGCGGCCGCGGCCGCCCCGTCAGCAGAAGCGCGGCAGGTGGTGGGAGAGCTGGCGCTGCCAGGACGGCCAGTCGTGCGGGACGTCGTGGCCCCACACGTCGAGCTCGTGCGGGATGCCCTTCTCGGCCAGCAGCCCCGCCAGCCGACGGGTGGAGGGCAGCGCCCGGGTGGGGTCGACCTCCCACGCCCCCTGCCCCACGACGAGCACCAGGAACAGGTTCGACCGCAGCCAGTCCAGGTGCCCGCCGTGCAGGTTGGCGACGAACTCCGTGGGGTTGTGGAAGTAGGACGCCTCACCACGATCGCCCCACGCGTCCCACTCCGACGGGTCGTAGTTGCCGGACAGGCACAGTGCCTGGGGGACCAGGTCTGCATGGCGCAGCGCGAGGTTGGCGGCGTGGTAGGCCCCGAGGCTGCAGCCCACCGCGAAGAGGTCGGTCCGTCCGCCGCAGTCCTCCCGCACGAAGGGGACCGCCTGGTCGAGCAGCCACCGCTCGTAGAGGTCGTGCCGGCGGGCCCGCTCCTCCAGCGGCACCGTCCGGTCCGACCAGGTCAACGCGTCCGCGGAGTCGACGCAGTAGAGCTTGACCCGGCCGGCGTCGAGGAGCCAGCGCACCGACTCGACCATCCCGTTGTTCTGGAAGTCCCAGGCCGACCCGGCCTCCGAGGGGAACACGAGCACCGGGCGCCCCCAGTGACCGTGCACCACGACCTGGCCGCGGAAGCCGCTGGTCGGCGAGGTGAGCTCCAAGGACCTCATGGGGGCGCCCTCATCGCGCGACCGCCCGCAGCAGCCCGGTCAGCCAGGGGTCGAAGGCGTCTCTCCAGGCCGTGTAGTTGTGCACATCAGGCACCTCGCGCAACGAGACGTCGTAGCCCTGCGCGGCCAGCGCCCGCGCCATGATCCGGTTGTTTGCCAGGTTCTCCTCCAGCATTCCGCAGGTCATCACGGTCGGCACGGGGGAGGGGTGGCCGCTGGAGCGCAGGACGGCGCCGACCGTGCGTACGACCCGCTCGTACTGGGAGAACCGGCGCTCGTGCGCGTCGTGGCGCGGGTGGAAGAAGGAGCCGGACTGCAGGAACAACGCGTCGAGGCACCCGGCGTTCTGGCGCTGCGCGTAGAGCATGGCGAGCGCACCCAGGCTCGCGCCCATCCCGACGGTCAGGGTGGTCGCGACCTCAGCCCGCAGCCGGGGGAGGACGGCCAGGCAGAGCGCCCGGGTGTAGGGGCCGTCCGCGGAGTAGCGGTCGTTGCGCGGCCCCGGTGGGAGGAGGGCGGCCCGCAGCGGCGGCAGGTTGCCGACCGCGACCCAGGCGGACAGGTACGTCGTCAAGGCGGCGAGCTGGTCGTACTCGGGTCCGTCGTGCACGACCAGCAGCGGCATCGGCTGCGCGTCGTCGCTGCCTGCCGGCGACCAGAGCACGCAGTCGAGGTCCTCCCCGAGCGACCGGGCCGGAACCGTGACGGTGCGGTGGTCACCGGGCGGGGACGGTGCGGTCAGCCAGAGCGGTGCGCGGTAGCCAGGCAGCTCCACGACCGACTTCTCACCGAACGCGCCGGGCGCGCGCAGCGGGTTCGCCGGGTCGGGGACCGTGCGCACCGACCCGTCGTGCTGGGTGATCTCGAAGAGGTACTCGATGCGGTCCACGGCCGGTCGCTCGAGCAGCAGCTCCCAGCAGCCGTCCCGCCAGGAGAACTCGAGCTGCTCGCCCGGGACCCGAACCTCCTGGTGCAAACGCACGCCGCGCAGCCGTCGACCGCGGTCGGCGAGGCAGAACTCGACGACCTCGCGGTCGACGAGCAGCCCGGTGCGCAAGGCGGGCTCGAGGGGCATCCGGCAACACTAGAGCCGGGGAGGGGACCAGCGGCGAGAAGGGGAACGGCGTGGCGGTCAGCCACGTGGGGCGAGCGGTGGCAGCCGGCGCCCCGCCCGGGAGAACTCGATCAGCT
>DASVED010000407.1:0-6159 GCA_036380775.1 Actinomycetes bacterium | reverse complement strand
CTGACCTGTGACGCCAAGACCGGCACCTGCGCGAAGTGCTACGGCCGCTCGCTGGCCGCCGGCAAGATCGTGGACGTCGGCGAGGCCGTCGGCATCATCGCGGCCCAGTCGATCGGCGAGCCCGGCACGCAGCTCACGATGCGTACGTTCCACACCGGTGGTGTGGCCGGCGACGACATCACCCACGGTCTGCCGCGCGTGGTCGAGCTGTTCGAGGCCCGTCAGCCCAAGGGCGTGGCCCCGATCTCCGAGTCGGCAGGCCGGGTCCGGATCGACGAGTCGGACAAGAAGCGCGAGATCGTCGTCGTCCCCGACGACGGCTCCGAGGAGACGGCCTACACCATCTCCAAGCGGTCGCGCCTCCTCGTCGCGGACGGCGACCACGTCGAGGTCGGCCAGCAGCTGATCGTCGGCGCGATCGACCCGAAGCAGGTCCTGCGGATCCTCGGCCCGCGCCGGGTGCAGCAGCACCTGGTCAGCGAGGTCCAGGAGGTCTACCGCTCCCAGGGCGTGTCGATCCACGACAAGCACATCGAGGTCATCGTCCGGCAGATGCTCAAGCGCGTCACGATCATCGAGTCGGGCGACGCCGAGCTGCTTCCGGGCGAGCTCGCGGAGCGCACGCGCTTCGAGGACGAGAACCGTCGGGTTGTCGCCGAGGGTGGCACCCCGGCGTCCGGCCGCCCGGAGCTGATGGGGATCACCAAGGCCTCGCTGGCGACCGAGTCGTGGCTGTCGGCCGCCTCCTTCCAGGAGACGACGCGGGTCCTCACGGACGCGGCGATCCACGCCAAGTCCGACCCGCTGCTGGGCCTGAAGGAGAACGTCATCATCGGCAAGCTCATCCCGGCCGGCACGGGTCTCCCGCGCTACCGCAACATCCGGGTGGAGCCGACCGAGGAGGCGAAGGCGGCGATGTACACCATGGGCGGCTACGACGCCGACTCCACGGCGTTCGACTACGCGCCGTTCGGGTCGGGCTCCGGCCAGGCCGTGCCCTTGGAGGACTTCGACTACGGCCCCTTCCGCGGCTGACGAGCGCAGACCCGCGAGGAACGAGCGGGTCGGAGCGAGGAAGCGCGGGAGGCACCGCGGCTGACAGGTAGCAGCGAGTACGCCGGGACGCCGGCCGTCCGGGAGACCGGGCGGCCGGCGTCGTCGGTCCGGGGACAGAGCAGGGAGGACGGGTCATGACGGAGCAGCCGCCGGGCTGGGAACCGCCGCCGCCCGGGTGGGGCCCGCAGCCGGGCCAGCCCAACCAGCCGGGTGAGCCGGCTCAGCCGTGGCCGCAGCCCGGTCAGCCCGGCCCCTACGGTCCTCCCGGCTACGGCCAGCCGCCGACGTACCACCAGCCGCCCGCCTTCGGTCAGCAGCCCGGCTACGGGCAGCCGCCGGGCTACGGGCCGCCCAGGTTCCCCAGCACCTCGGGCAAGGCGACCACCGTCATGGTCCTCGGGATCGTGTCGCTGGTCCTGATGGTGAGCTGCGGCCTCGGCTTCATCCCAGCCGTCATCGCCCTGGTGATGGCTCCGGGCGCCCGCCGGGAGATCGAGGCCTCCGGGGGCTGGCTCACCGGGGAGAGCCAGCTGAGGGCCGGCAAGATCACCAGCCTGGTGACGCTCGTGCTGACCGCCCTCGCCGTGGTGGCCCTGGTGGTGCTCATCGCCGTCGGGATCGCGGCCAGCGACGAGACGCCGGGGCGGGGAGGGCCCTCGGTGGTCACGCCCGGCTGAGCCTGCCGACGACCTGCGCCGGCCGCCCGAGCGCTTTTGACCTGCACGCGGGCGCTGGGTAGTGTTGCCCTCCGTGCCTGGGGATCCCCTGGGCCCTCGCGCGTGCGCGCGAGCACGACCGACTCCGGTGCGTCCCGACGCACCAGCAGGTCGGGCCTGGGCGACACGCCCGACCTCGTGGGTCGGGCCGCTACGGGCTCGCCCGGCGCACAGCAGCAGACATCCAGCAAGCAGTACGAGACGGAGACTGAAGGCGGCTCATGCCCACCATCCAGCAGCTGGTCCGCAAGGGCCGCGAGGACAAGGTCGAGAAGACCAAGACGCCCGCGCTCAAGGGCAGCCCGCAGCGCCGGGGGGTCTGTACGCGCGTCTACACGACCACCCCGAAGAAGCCGAACTCCGCGCTGCGCAAGGTCGCCCGCGTGCGGCTCACCAGCGGCATCGAGGTCACGGCGTACATCCCGGGCGTCGGCCACAACCTCCAGGAGCACTCCATCGTGCTGGTGCGTGGCGGCCGGGTGAAGGACCTCCCCGGCGTCCGCTACAAGATCATCCGTGGTTCGCTGGACACCCAGGGCGTGAAGAACCGCAAGCAGGCCCGCAGCCGCTACGGCGCCAAGAAGGAGAAGAGCTGATATGCCGCGCAAGGGCCCCGCTCCCAAGCGTCCGGTCATCGTCGACCCGGTCTACAACTCACCGCTGGTGACCTCGCTGGTCAACAAGGTGCTGACCGACGGCAAGCGCTCGGTCGCCGAGCACATCGTCTACGGCGCCCTCGAGGGCTGCCGGGACAAGACGGGCAGCGACCCGGTCATCACGCTCAAGCGCGCCATGGACAACGTCAAGCCCGCCCTCGAGGTGCGCAGCCGTCGGGTCGGTGGCGCGACCTACCAGGTGCCGGTCGAGGTCCGCGCGAGCCGCTCGACCACCCTGGCCCTCCGGTGGCTGGTCAGCTACTCCCGGTCGCGTCGCGAGAAGACCATGACCGAGCGGCTGATGAACGAGCTGCTCGACGCTAGCAACGGCCTGGGGGCCAGCGTCAAGCGTCGCGAGGACACCCACAAGATGGCCGAGTCCAACAAGGCCTTCGCCCACTACCGCTGGTAGCAGCAGCCGGAGGCCGGGTCCGGACGACCTGGCCGAAGCCGACGAGACGACTGAGGGAAGACTGAGCTAGCAGTGGCACTCGACACCGCCATCATCGACCTCGCCAAGGTCCGCAACATCGGGATCATGGCGCACATCGACGCGGGCAAGACCACGACGACGGAGCGGATCCTCTACTACACCGGCATCAACTACAAGATCGGTGAGGTGCACGAGGGCGCCGCCACGATGGACTGGATGGAGCAGGAGCAGGAGCGCGGCATCACGATCACGTCCGCCGCGACGACCTGCGAGTGGGACAACCACACCATCAACATCATCGACACCCCCGGCCACGTCGACTTCACCGTCGAGGTGGAGCGCTCGCTGCGCGTCCTCGACGGCGCCGTCGCGGTGTTCGACGGGGTCGCCGGCGTCGAACCCCAGTCCGAGACGGTCTGGCGGCAGGCCGACCGCTACCACGTACCGCGGATCTGCTTCATCAACAAGCTCGACCGCACCGGCGCGGAGTTCCACCGCTGCGTCGAGATGATCGTGACGCGCCTGCACGCGATCCCGCTCGTGCTGCAGATCCCCGTGGGCACCGAGGCCGACTTCAAGGGCGTCATCGACCTGATCGGCATGAAGGCGCTGCTCTGGCCCGACGACGCCGAGAAGGGCGTCAGCTTCGACACAGTGGAGATCCCTGCCTCGCACACCGAGGCCGCCCGTGAGTGGCGCGACCGCCTCGTCGAGACGGCCGCGGAGAACGACGACGCGCTGATGGAGCTCTACCTCGAGGGCACCGAGCCCACCGAGGAGCAGCTCATCGCCGGCATCCGCCGGGCGACGCTCGCCAGCAAGGTCACACCCGTCGTCACCGGATCGGCGTTCAAGAACAAGGGCGTGCAGCCGATGCTCGACGCCGTCACGCGCTTCCTCCCGTCACCGCTCGACGTCGGCGCCATCGAGGGCCACGCCGTCGGCAAGGAAGACGAGATCATCGCGCGCGAGCCCGACAAGGACGCGCCGCTGGCCACCCTCGCCTTCAAGATCGCCAGCGACCCGCACCTGGGCAAGCTGACCTACATCCGCATCTACTCCGGCACGCTCACCACGAGCTCGGCGGTGCTGAACAGCACCAAGGGCAACAAGGAGCGCATCGGCAAGATCTACCGGATGCACGCGAACAAGCGCGAGGAGATCGAGAAGGCCACAGCCGGCCAGATCGTCGCCGTCATGGGCCTGAAGAACACCACGACCGGTGACACGCTGTGCGGCCCCGAGGCCCCGGTGATCCTCGAGTCGATGAACTTCCCGGCTCCGGTCATCTCCGTCGCGATCGAGCCGAAGTCCAAGGCCGACCAGGAGCGTCTCGGCACCGCCATCCAGCGGCTCGCCGAGGAGGACCCCACGTTCCAGGTCCGCACCGACGAGGAGACCGGCCAGACGATCATCGCCGGCATGGGCGAGCTGCACCTCGAGGTGCTGGTCGACCGGATGAAGCGCGAGTTCCGCGTCGAGGCCAACATCGGCAAGCCGCAGGTGGCCTACCGCGAGACGATCCGCAAGAAGGTCGACCGTCACGACTACACCCACAAGAAGCAGACCGGTGGGTCGGGGCAGTACGCCAAGGTGCAGATCGCGATCGAGCCCACGGGCGCCGGCGACGGTGGCTATGAGTTCGAGAACAAGGTGACCGGTGGCCGCATCCCTCGGGAGTACATCCCGTCGGTGGACGCCGGCGCCCAGGAGGCCATGGAGTTCGGCATCCTGGCCGGCTACCCGCTGGTCGACATCAAGGTCACCCTGCTCGACGGTGGCTACCACGACGTCGACTCCTCCGAGCTGGCGTTCAAGATCGCCGGGTCGATGGCTTTCAAGGAAGCTGCCCGGAGGGCAGACCCGGTTCTCCTCGAGCCGATGATGTCGGTGGAGGTGACCACGCCCGAGGACTACATGGGTGAGGTCATCGGGGACCTGAACTCCCGCCGTGGTCAGATCCAGGCCATGGAGGAGCGTTCCGGTCTGCGGGTCGTGAACGCCCTGGTTCCCCTGTCGGAGATGTTCGGCTACGTCGGAGACCTCCGGAGCAAGACCCAGGGCCGAGCCAGCTACAGCATGCAGTTCGACTCCTACGCCGAGGTTCCTCGCAACGTGGCGGAAGAGATCATCAAGAAGGCCCGTGGGGAATGACCAGCCGGTAGCTCCCCAGCAGTTACTCAGCCAGCACGTCGTACGGCGTAACAACCTCAAGTCCTAGGAGGACCCCAGTGGCGAAGGCGAAGTTCGAGCGGACTAAGCCGCACGTCAACATCGGCACGATCGGTCACATCGACCACGGCAAGACGACGCTGACCGCGGCGATCACCAAGGTGTTGCACGACAAGTTCCCCGACCTCAACGAGGCGTCCGCGTTCGACTCGATCGACAAGGCGCCCGAAGAGAAGGCGCGCGGCATCACGATCTCGATCGCGCATGTCGAGTACCAGACCGAGGCTCGCCACTATGCGCACGTCGACTGTCCTGGTCACGCCGACTACATCAAGAACATGATCACCGGCGCGGCGCAGATGGACGGGGCCATCCTGGTCGTGGCCGCGACCGACGGGCCGATGCCGCAGACGAAGGAGCACGTGCTCCTGGCCCGCCAGGTCGGCGTTCCCTACATCGTCGTGGCGCTCAACAAGGCCGACATGGTCGACGACGAGGAGATCCTCGAGCTCGTCGAGCTGGAGGTCCGTGAGCTGCTCTCGGAGTACGAGTTCCCGGGCGACGACCTTCCGGTCGTTCGCGTCTCGGCGCTCAAGGCCCTCGAGGGCGACGCCGAGTGGGGCAACAAGCTCATGGAGCTGATGGACGCGGTCGACACCGCGATCCCGCAGCCCGAGCGCGAGATCGACAAGCCTTTCCTCATGCCCGTCGAGGACGTGTTCACCATCACCGGCCGCGGCACCGTCGTGACCGGCCGGATCGAGCGCGGCGTGGTCAAGGTCAACGAGACCGTCGACCTGGTCGGCATCCGCGAGGCCAAGCAGACCACCACGGTCACCGGCGTCGAGATGTTCCGCAAGCTCCTCGACGAGGGGCGTGCGGGCGAGAACGTCGGCCTGCTCCTGCGCGGCACCAAGCGCGAGGATGTCGAGCGCGGCATGGTCGTCATCAAGCCGGGCACCACGACGCCGCACACGCAGTTCGAGGCGAACGTCTACATCCTGTCCAAGGACGAGGGTGGCCGGCACACGCCGTTCTTCCAGAACTACCGTCCGCAGTTCTACTTCCGCACCACGGACGTCACCGGCGTCGTCACGCTGCCCGAGGGCACCGAGATGGTCATGCC
>DASVED010000406.1:0-2423 GCA_036380775.1 Actinomycetes bacterium | reverse complement strand
CACCCGGGTGCGCGGGGTAGGATCATGGGGACGTCCGGCTCCTGTCGGATGCTGCAGACGGAGCCTGTGAGGAGGTGCAGATGCCCATTCTTCCGAGCATCTCAGGACCCCGTGATCTGGACGCATTGTCCGCCGATCAGCTGGAGGAGCTGGCCGCGGAGGTCCGCGCGTTCCTCATCGAGAACGTCTCTCGCACCGGAGGCCACCTCGGCCCCAACCTCGGTGCTGTCGAGCTCACGTTGGCGCTGCACCGCGTCTTCGACTCCCCGCACGACCGGATCCTCTGGGACACCGGCCACCAGGCCTACGTGCACAAGCTGGTCACCGGCAGGGCAGGCCGCTTCGACCGGCTGCGCCAGAAGGGCGGCCTGTCCGGCTACCCGAGCCAGGCCGAGTCCGACCACGACGTCATCGAGAACTCCCACGCCTCGACCGCACTGTCCTATGCCGACGGGCTGGCCAAGGCCTTCCAGCTGCGCGGCGAGACCGACCGGCACGTGGTCGCCGTGGTCGGTGACGGGTCACTGACCGGCGGCATGGCCTGGGAGGCGATCAACAACATCGCCGCGGACCACTCGCGCCGCCTGGTCATCGTCGTGAACGACAACGAGCGGTCGTACGCCCCGACCATCGGTGGCCTGGCGCACCACCTCGCGACGCTGCGCACGACGCGCGGCTACGAGAGCTTCCTGGAGTGGGGCAGGCAGGTCCTCGGCCGCACCCCGGTCGTCGGGCCGCCCCTCTTCGATGCCCTGCACGGCATGAAGAAGGGCATCAAGGACATCGTCGCGCCGCAGGGCATGTTCGAGGACCTCGGCCTGAAGTACGTCGGCCCGGTCGACGGCCACGACATCGACGCGGTCGAGCACGCGCTGTCGCGTGCCCGGGGCTTCGGCGGCCCCGTCCTCGTGCACTGCATCACCCGCAAGGGCCTCGGTTACAAGTACGCCGAGGAGGACGCCGCCGACAACTTCCACGGGATCGGCGTGATCGATCCCGAGACCGGACAGCCGATCGCCTCGGCCGGCCCCTCCTGGACCAGTGTGTTCGCCGACGAGATGGTGGCCATCGGACGTGACCGCGAGGACGTCGTCGGCATCACCGCCGCGATGCTCATCCCCGTCGGGCTGGACCGCTTCGCCGCCGAGTTCCCTGACCGGGTGTTCGACGTCGGCATCGCCGAGCAGCACGCGACGACGTCGGCGGCGGGGCTGGCGATCGGCGGCCTGCACCCGGTGGTGGCGGTCTACGCGACCTTCCTCAACCGTGCCTTCGACCAGGTGCTGATGGACGTGGCCCTGCACCGGTGCGGCGTGACCTTCTGCCTGGACCGCTCAGGGGTGACCGGCCCGGACGGGGCGAGCCACCACGGCATGTGGGACATGGCCTTCCTGCAGGTCGTGCCGGGGCTGCGGCTCGCGGCACCGCGTGACTCGGTCACCCTGCGCGCGCTGCTGCGCGAGGCCGTCGCGGTGGACGATGCGCCGACCGTCGTGCGGTACCCGACCGGTGCGGTGGGCGCCGACATCGTCGCCGTCGACACCGTCGGCGGTATCGACGTGCTCCGCCGGAGCCCGGACGCGGACGTGCTGCTGGTGTCCGTCGGCTCGATGGCGACGATGTCGCTCGAGGTCGCCGAGCGCTGCGCCCAGCAGGGCATCGGCGTCACGGTGGTCGACCCGCGATGGGTCAAGCCGGTCCCGGAGCAGGTGGTGCGGATGGCCGCCGACCACCGCTGCGTCGTCACCGTCGAGGACGGGGTGCGGGCCGGAGGGGTCGGGGGAGCGGTCGCGCAGGCGCTGCGCGACGCCCGGGTGCCGACGCCGCTGCGCGATTTCGGCATCCCCGAGAGGTTCCTCGACCACGGCACGCGAGCCGAGGTGCTGAGCGACATCGGGCTGACCGCGCAGGACATCGCCCGCGACATCGTGGAGACGGTGGCCAGCCTCGAGGGCCGCCTGGAGCAGCACCCCGTCTCGGACTGACCGCAGGACACCGCCCCCTAGGCGTCAGTCGCCGTCGCCGTCCGCCAGCGCGCTGCCGAGGCTGCCGTGCCCGGCGCCTCCGTCGGCCAGCGCGGTCGTGTCGATCCAGTCGCCGGAGCTCGTCATCGTCGCGCCCCGGTCCGCGTCGACGGACTCGACCTGCAGGGCGGCCGGCACCCGGCTGTCGCCCTCCAGGTCGTCGATCGGCACGGCGTACCGGTTCCGGTCGGTCGGGTTCGTCTCGTCCATGAGCCCAGCGTGGGCCGGGGAGGAACCCGGCGCAAGGACCCGGCTGGGGCTGCAGGATCGAGGGTGACCCGGGCGAGCCACCAGGGAGGCACAGCATGGAGCAGCCGAGATCCTTCGTCGAGCCCTCGCCGACGAGGCGCCGGGGCGCGACGGCGGCCGACGGTGGACGGTCACGACGGGCCGGGCCCG
>DASVED010000405.1:0-2215 GCA_036380775.1 Actinomycetes bacterium | reverse complement strand
GTCGTACTGCCGCCGCCACCACCGCCGTCGCCACCACCACTGCCACCACTGCCACCACTGCCACCGCCGCCACCAGCGCCGCCACTGCCACCACCGACGCCCGGGCAGCCGGTCGCGGTCGCGGCATACACGGCCGGGCAGCTGTCGGCGGTGTCCGCGACTCCGTCGTTGTCGTCGTCGGGATCACAGGCGTCGCCGCCGTCGTTGACGTCGTCGACGTTGGCCTGGCCCGGGTTGGCGGTCGTCGGGCAGTTGTCCGAGCTGTCGCCGACGCCGTCGGAGTCGGTGTCTGCAGCCCGCACTGCCGTCTCGACGACGACGTCAACGCGCGCGTCGGCGGTTTCGTCGCCCGAGCTCCCGCGCAGGACGAAGAAGTCTGGGCCGGTGTAACCGGGATCGGGCAGGTACGTGAACGAGGAGTCGGTGACGTTGGAGATCGTCCCGTGCGCCGGCGGCGTCGCGGGTGAGACCGTCACGGCGCCGTCCGTCTCGGCACAGCCGAACCAGCCCTCGTACGTGACCCCGGCCACCACCGTTTCGGGCCGACCCGGGGAACTGAACCGATCCGTCGTGGCGCCGCACTTCATCGGGTCGTCGCCCGCCCCGTCGATCAGGACCTCCGTCGTGACGTCGGTCTGGTTGGTGCCGTCGCGTGCGCGCATCACGAAGCTGTCCAGGCCACCCACCGAGCCGGCGGTGTACTTGAAGCTCGCAGAACGAAACGGCCCGAACTGCGCCCGCGGCGTGAAGTCCGAGATCCTGGGCGGCGAGCCCACGACGGACAGGGTCAGCTCGTCGTCCTCGCCGGGGTCGTCCTCGCAGCTCAGGAGCCCGTTCCGCTGCTCGCCGGCCGGGATCACGGCGCTGCCGTCGGGAAGCCGGTCGGCAGGGAACCCCACCCAGACGCTGCAGACGGGCGCGTGGTTGACGGCCGGGATCACCGACACCGCAACCGTGATGTCGACATCGTTGACGCCGTCGGATGCGTGCAACGCAAAGCTACCCACGCCCGGGGAGCCCGCGTTGTAGGTGAGGACGGTGCCGTTCAGCTCGACCGAGCCCGTCGGCGGCGGGTCGACCTCGACCGCCACCGGCTTGCCCTCAGGGTCAGAGCAGTCCACGTTCCCGGACTCGCTCTCGCCCGCCTCGACCTCGAACGGCGGCTCGAACGCATCGCCGAGCGAGACATTGCACGTGGGCGGGTCATCCTTCGCCGGCCCGACCCGCACAAGCACCGCGACGTCGTCGGAAACGAAGCCCTTCGTCGCCCGCAAGACGAAGCCGTCGGCGCCCTCGAACCCGGGATTCGGCGTGTACGTGAAGTGGTGGCCCGCGTACTCGATCGGGTCTGCTTCGCGGATCTGTCCGACCGCGCCGCCGGCGCCCTGGCCGGCGACCGCGACCCCAACCTTGAATCCGTCGCGCGGCCCTCCGCGGCAGATCATGTGCCCGCGCAGCACCTCGCCCGCGTCTACCACGAACCGACCGCTCTCGACATCGCCGCCCAAGTCCGCTGTGCACGTGAAGGGCGGGGCCGTCTGGGCCGAGACCGTGGCCGGGGCGACGAGAACGGCCGCGACGATCACGAAGACTGCGAGACGAGCACGGGCCAGCGCCACTCCTACGTGCAGCCAGCAGGCGGACAAGTGCATCGATGGAGTCACGACAAGCTCCTCCTTCGGCGTAGACCCGAGAACGTCCACCATACGGGCGCGGCCGGGCACACATCACCGAACCAGTGCTACGGCACACCGCCCTCGGCCAGTGCTCTCGGGACGGGCGCCACGCGACGGTGTGCCGGCACCGGTTCCTTTCCGTACGCAGCATCTGCTTGGCGTCGTGGTCAACTGGCCCTCGGTGGGCGTGACCGATGATTTTTGCGCGCCGTGCTCGTTGTACGCCGAATACCGACTCATGGGAGGCTGACGCCATGCGGAAACTGACCTATGGCATGAACCTGAGCCTGGACGGCTACATCGCCGCGCCCGGCGACGACCTCGGCTGGAGCGTGCCGAGCGACGAGCTGTTCCAGTGGTGGTCTGACCGGGTGGGGGCGACGGGCCTGGCGCTGTACGGGCGCAAGCTGTGGGAGACGATGAGCTCGCACTGGCCGACCGCCGACCAGCAGCCTGGCGCCACACCGGCAGCGATCGAGTACGCCAGCCGCTGGCGGGACATGCCGAAGGTGGTGTTCTCCTCGACGACCAGCACGGTC